>JAITJS010000120.1 GCA_031278815.1 Treponema sp. | reverse complement strand
TTCCATCTTTCTTTCTGCATAGCAAAGGAAAGCATCTCCTGAATGTCCGGGTCGTCTTCAATAATCAGTATCCGTTTCTGTACCACCTGAACCTCCTTGCTTACTGGGTGTGGGTGTATCCCCTATGAAAATTACCGGAAATAGTTTTGCGGATTCCGGTATACCTGCATTTCCCCGGAAAGGGTATTCACCAGTTCATACCGCAGGAAGACCTCAGGATAGGCTATGGCTAAAAGCGCCGCTCCTCGCTCATACCCGTCGCCATAGACGTATTCAATGTCCTCAGCCCGGGGAATTGTGCCGGCGCCCTGAATATAGATGTCCAGAAGGCCCCCGTAATTGATGACTCCTGGTTTAATCTCAAGGATATGATCCTCCAGTTCAAAATAGGTAAAGAAACGGGTCAAATATTTGAAGGTGTACTTCCCTTCGGCTAGTTTTATGAGCAGAAGATTTTCTCCAGGCTTCAGGTTCTCAAAACCCACGGCAGGCCGAGGGAAGGGTCCATAATCCCGGGGTCGGTCCCGGTGAATCATCCCCAGTTGCCACCCTTCGGGCTGATTGATGTACAGCAGCATCAGCAGAAACCCTTCTGCCTTTTGCTCGGAAAGAAGGCTGTCTTTTCTTACGTTGTTCATCGTATAACAGCCGCTGAAGAGGAGCACACAGAACCCGATACTCCCAAGCCTTTTACCGAACACCGATGGTCTCCCGCCGTATCTCATAATCGTAAAAACCGATTTCCAAGCGCCGATTGATTTCCCGGACCAGTTTTTCCATGTACTCCCAGGCTTCGGTATGAGGGAAGATGTCCCTAGGGACCTTATTTTTTCCGGCTTTTTCTATATCGGCATCGGCGAAACTGCGATGGTTCGGGTTAATGTGTATGGTCAAACCCCGGATGCTATAATGGGTATCCCTGATGCGTATAAGGTATTTTACATACCTCCTACCCTGATCCTCATGGGTAGCTTCCGAAGCGCTCAAGACCCTTACCAGGGTACCAACCATATCCCAGAAGCTTATTTGTTCCATCCAAAGGGTTTCGATCTCATAGCCTTCACCCCCGCGTACTTCCAGGATCGGGATATGCCTTTCAGTAAACACCTCCCGGATTGTAGCACCAATCTCCTCTGGGGGAATCTCGGCAAATTCCGTGTATTGATACAAAACCGGCACTTCCCTGGCGCTCACACAGGCCATCAAAGCCGGTAACAGCAAGCTCAATCCCAGATAGCCCATAGTTTGAACCCTGTACCAGCCGCTAGGCCCGCTCGGTAAGCTCTTCCTTTTCCCGAATCTCAAAGAGCTTGCGGTCCAGTTCCGCCAGCTTCATCTGTTGCAGGGCCCATTTGTATTCCACGGGCAGCACCTTGATGAACCGGGGCCTAAAATCAGCCCACCGCTCCAGGATACCTTTGGCATAGGCCGAACCGGTCCAGTAGACGTGTTTCATAATGGTATCCTTGACAAAGCCCGCGTCTTCCTCGTTGTCCAGCCCGGATAGTTCCACCATGCCCTTGTTCAAAAAGAACTCGAAGGTTCCATCCCGGTCCAGTACATAGGCGATGCCCCCGGACATACCCGCGGCAAAATTCCTGCCCACCTTGCCCAGGACAATGAGCCTGCCGCCGGTCATGTACTCCGCACAATGATCCCCCGCGCCTTCCACCACTGCCACTGCCCCGGAATTCCGCACGCAGAACCGTTCTCCCGCTACCCCTGCGGCGTAGAGCTCCCCGGAAGTAGCGCCGTAGAGGACCGTGTTCCCCACGATGATGTTCTCTTCGGTTTTAAAGGAAGAACCCGCTGGAGGAGCCACCACGATCCTGCCTCCAGAAAGCCCCTTCCCGAGGTAGTCGTTGGTGTCTCCTGCCACCCGGAAGGTGATGCCCTTGGCCAGGAAGGCCCCAAAACTCTGTCCTGCAGACCCGGAAAAGTCCACGGTAACGAAGTTTTCAGGCAAACCCTGGCCGCCAAAGCGTTTAGACACCTCATAGGAGAGCATGGCTCCCACTGCCCGGTCGGTGTTGTGGATGGGGAATTGCAGGGCTGTGGGGATCTTCTTGTCCAAAGCCGCCAGGCATTGGTCGATGAGTTTACGGTCAAGCACCTCCTTAATCTGATGGATCTGATCCTGGACGCAGTGGGTTTCCCTACCCCCAGGCAGATCCCTAGGGCCTTCGGCCTTGTAGAGGAGTCGGGAAAGATCCACTGCTGCGGACTTAGGCTTACCGCTGGGCCGCTGCTGTAAGAGATCGGGCCTACCGATGAGCTCATCAAAGCGCCGGAACCCCAGGGAGGCCATGATTTCCCGGGTTTCTTGGGCAATAAACCGGAAGTAGTTGATCAGGTATTCGCTCTTGCCAGAAAACCGGGCTCGGAGCGCCGGATCCTGGGTGGCAAGCCCCATGGGACAGGTGTTCTCGTGGCACTTACGCATCATCACACAGCCCAAGACAATGAGGGCCGCGGTACCAAACCCGAACTCCTCGGCCCCGAGCATCCCCGCAATGACTATGTCTCGACCGGTTTTGAGCTGGCCGTCGGTTTGCAGCCGCACCCGGCCCCGCAGCCCATTGCGGACCAAGACCTGATGGGTTTCGGCAAGGCCGATTTCCCAGGGAAGCCCTGCATGGCGTATACTGCTTTGAGGGCTGGCCCCGGTTCCGCCATCGTACCCGGAGATGAGGATGTTGTCTGCATGGGCCTTGGCGACCCCCGCAGCCACGGTGCCCACCCCGCTTTCAGAGACCAGCTTCACGCTGATCCGGGCGTGGGGGTTGGCGTTCTTAAGGTCAAAGATAAGTTCTGCCAAGTCTTCTATAGAATAGATGTCATGATGAGGCGGGGGACTTATGAGGGTAACCCCCGGAGTAGAATACCGGGTCTTGGCAATGAGGGCATCCACCTTATGCCCCGGAAGCTGCCCCCCTTCCCCTGGCTTGGCTCCCTGGGCAATCTTGATTTGCAGTTCTTCCGCATTGGCCAGGTATTCACTGGTAACCCCGAAACGGCCGGAAGCAACCTGTTTAATGGCGCTCCGGGCCCAGGTTCCGTCTACACGAACCAGGAAGCGCTCCGGGTTTTCCCCTCCTTCCCCGGAATTGGAACGGCCCTGGATGGAATTCATCGCCACCGCAATGGCCTCGTGGGCTTCCCGGGAAATGGACCCAAAGGACATGGCCCCGGTAGTGAAGCGTTTCATAATGGCTTCCACGCTTTCTACCTCCTCCAGAGGAACCGGAGATCCAGGGCCCCCTTTGACCGTACCCATCGGAGCGAAGTCCAGGAGGCCTCGGATCACATGGGGGTTTTGGTTGAGGGCATTGACAGACCCGGAGAACTGCCTAAATTTGGCGTCATCCTTTGTACGGACCGCCCACTGCAAGAGGTGGATGGTTTCAGGATTCCAAGCATGCTTTTCCCCGTTTTTGCGCCACCGGTACTGGCCTGCTCCGGTGAGGAGCCAAGGAACCGGATCCGATTCCCTTAACCTATCCCCGGTCTTGGCCTGGGCTTCCCGGGCAGCTTGGTAGACCGCCACTGCTTCGGCTTCCAATTCCGGGAATCCTGCGCCGCTTATCCGGCTCACCGTACCCTGGAAACAGGCGGCAATGACCTCTTCGCCAAGGCCCACCGCCTCAAACACTTGGGCCCCCCGATAGGAACGGAGGGTACTGGTTCCCATTTTGGACATGACCTTGAGCATGGCTTTTTGCAGGCCCTTGAGGTACTGTTTCCCTGCATGGGCGAAATCCCCCACCCGCTTACGGTCAGGCCCCCGGCACAGAGCCGCGATAGCGGTAAGGGCGCCGTACGGTACCACAAGATCCGCTCCATATCCAAAGAGCAGGGCAAAGTGCATGATCTCCCGGGGCTCTGCAGAATCAATGATGATGGAACAGCGCATCCGCAAGCCTTCCCGGATAAGCCCGTGATGCACTGCGCCGACGGCCAAGAGGGCAGGTACGGCGCAACGCCCTGCTTCGGGAACTATGCTCCCTCGGTCAGACAAGATCACCAAGGACACCCCTTCCCGAACCGCCTTGATTGCCTCCGAAACCAAACGATCCAACGCAGGTTCAAGGGACGGGACCGCCGGGCTCTTGCGCTCATGGTGTCCTCCGGTAAAGGAAGCAACGTAAAACGTGGCGTCCAAGGTCCGGGAGCTAAAGACCTCGGGTTTCAGGGCCTTGAGCCGTTCCAAATCCGCTGGGGTGAGGATGGGATTGAGCACCTTGATTCTCCGGCAATGGGCCTCGGTTTCATCCAAGAGGTTCTCCTGGGGACCCACGAAGCTGGTCAGAGTCATCACCAGGTCTTCCCGGATGGAGTCAATAGGGGGGTTCGTTACTTGGGCGAAGACCTGCTTGAAATACCCATAAACCCGCTGGCTCTTGTCGGAAAAGACCGCCAAGGGGGTGTCGGTTCCCATGGAACTGGTTGGCTCCTGACCGGTCTCGATCATAGGGATAAGGAGCCGTTCCCGGTCTTCCTGGGTATACCCTGCGGAGCGCTCCATGAACAGGGTCTGGCTTGGGGATACATCCGGGGAAGGTTCCGGCACTTCGGCCTGTGGTAAGGTGAGGATCTGCTTGGTCCAGGCGGAATAGGGTCTTTTCTGGTATACCTCCTGTTTAGCCTCTTCATCAGGGATGATACGCCCCTCCTTAAGATCCACCAGGAGCAGTTTCCCCGGAAGGAGTCGCCCCTTATAGGCCACTTCAGCGGGATCAAAGTCCTGCACACCGGTTTCAGAGGCCATCACGATGAGATCATCCTTGGTAATGGTGTACCGGGAAGGCCGAAGGCCATTCCGATCGAGGGTACCCCCCACATACCGGCCGTCGCAGAACACTAGAGAGGCAGGGCCATCCCAAGGTTCCATCATACAGGCGTGGTATTCATAAAAGTCCTTGAGTCCCTGGGAAATGGGGTTCTTCTGGTTCCAGGATTCGGGGATCAACATCATCAGCCCATGGGGGAGACTCCGGCCCGACATGACCAAAAGTTCCAACACATTGTCGAAGCTGGCAGAATCGCTCTTGTCCGGTTCAATCACCGGCAAGAGGTCCTGGAGATCCGCTCCAAACTGGGGATGGGAAAAGAGGGCTTCCCGGGCCTGCATCCAGAAACGGTTCCCCTTCACCGTGTTAATCTCCCCGTTATGGGCCAAAAGGCGGAAGGGCTGGGCCAGGGGCCAGTTGGGGAAAGTATTGGTGGAGAACCGGGAATGCACCAGGGCTACCGCGCTTTTCAGGGTTTCATCCTGGAGCTCCGGGTAATAGGCTTTAAGCTGGGTAGGCATGAGCATACCCTTATACACGATGATCCTGGAGGACAGAGAGGGGAAGTACACCTTTCCCAGCGCAGGGGTAGTATGCAGGGCCTTTTCCAGTCTTTTTCTAAAAAGATAGAGACTGAATTCTAGGCTGGTGATACCCTGAGCATCATCCCTGAGCTCCTGCTTCGGTACCAGCACGAGCTGTTTTATCAGGGGCTCTGCGCTTCGGGCAATAGAACCGAGGGCCTCCGAGATAACCGGTACATCCCGCCATCGGGGGGCGCTGAATCCGGTACGTTCTGCGGTCTCTGCAATTTTAAGGAGCAGTTCGTCGGTTCCAGGACCAGAAAAAAAAGCCAAACCCGTGCCATAGGTTCCTGCAGGAGGAAGATCCGGAATCACCTTCTTATAATAATCATGGGGTATCTGCAAAAGGACACCGGAACCGTCGCCGGTTTTGTTGTCCGCGCTCTCTGCTCCCCGGTGTTCCATCCGTTCCAAGACCTCAAGGCCCTGTTGTACAATACGGTGGGAAGCGCGGCCCTTAATATCTGCAACGAATCCTATGCCGCAGGAATCATGTTCATCTTCCTTCTGGTATAAGCCCCGGTTCAAAGATGGGAGGCGCTGGTCTGCCCCCTCCTCGTATTCACCCATGATTGACTCCTCTCATAACAAAGTAATTACCCTTTTCGCTAGTATGCCATAAAAAGAAAAGCTTATGCAAGAACCGGTATAAATTTACCAGCAATTCTCAGTTTGCCATTAAGGGCTTATGCCTAAATACCATTGGCCTAAATGTGGAAAACTGGCCTTAAATTTAGGCTTAAAATCCATGGAGGTGATCTACAATGTATGGGTATGATAAGGGAAAAATCGGCTAAAGATCAGTGAACGTAATTCATTATTTTACAATGAATTCACTTCCCTTGTCTTGGTACCTAGATTCTTCCATCATATTTTGTGGATCGCCACCAAATCCATATATAGCGTTAAACTGAGAATTGCTGGATAAGCCCAGTGCATCAATCTTTTTCATAACGATGGGCTCTTTTTTCAAAACCCCAGATGTTGGAACGACCTCAAGTTAAAAAAATCGTCATTATCCCCTCACGTATAACCGAACCCTTTTATCCGAGGCTGTTACGTAAACTGGCCACATTTTCTCAAAAACTCTCAAAGCAATGGAAAAGGATGATCTCTTGGGACCATTTGTGCAGACTCACCTGGGATGGGGTGAACAAGAACGGTAGGCAACAGGTAACCATCCGCGAAAGCGAAGGGGAGTGTCTCCCTTAAAAAAATAGACGCTCTATCACAATTTTTATCCCGATAATGATAAGAATCATCCCTCCTATAAATTCAGCCTGTGATTTAAATCTTGTTCCAAAGATATTGCCGATGATTACTCCACAGGTTGCTATAAAAAAGGTGACGGGGCCAGTTATTGCTATTGCCGTATAGATATTAACCTTGAAGAAGGCAAATGTCGTACCCACGACCAGCGCGTCAATACTGGTGGCAACAGCTAAGATCAGCATTTTTATAAATCCAAAAGAACTTTTATCATATTTTTCTTCCCTTTCTTCCTTTGAGAAGCTGTCCTTTATCATTTTCCCGCCGATACATCCAAGCAGGACAAAGGCAATCCAGTGATCCAGAGTCTCAAATGTATTCACAAAAAAGATCCCCGCGAAATATCCAGTAAGCGGCATGAAGGACTGAAAAAACCCAAAATACACACCGGGAATCACTATCTCCCTTGGTTTCGGTTTTTTTGTAGATAGGCCCAAGGTAATTGACACGGCAAAAGCGTCCATTGCCAACCCTACGGCAATAAGGACAATTTCCAGTAAACCCATAATAACGCACCTCTCTCTTTTCTCTTTGTTATTTGTCTATAAAAAAGACTTTTAACACAATTCTTCCTAAAAAGGAAAAACCATGTTAAAAGTCTCGTTATCCACAAGGGATTCAAAACCAGGCGGACTTATCCGCCAGAATGTTGATTTTGAATTTTGCAACTACTCCCCTTCAACATTTTCAGAACAGTATAATCCTTTAGCCTTTCATTGACCGCCTCCTATAAATAGAGTCTGCCCGCAAAGTCGCAAACGTAGTTTGCGCACCGACTTTGTGGACAGACAATAAATATCGCTGTCCATTATTCTCCCACCTTGTAAATATGATCGCACAACCGGTTCAAAAGACTTATCTCATGGCTGACCACTATGACGCCGATGTTTCTGGTCTTGCATATCCGCAGAAAGGCACTCCAAATCTTTGCCTGGGTAATCGCGTCCAGCATGGTAGTCATTTCATCGGCGATAAGGTATCTGGTCTGTGGGTTCAAAGCTCTTACGATGCAGAAACGCTGCAATTCCCCGCCGGATAGTTCTATAGGCCAGCGATTCATCCATTCATCCCGTATTTCAAAGGCATCCAATATATCCTGGGAAGGAATGTAGGATTCGGTTAAAA
>JAITJS010000052.1 GCA_031278815.1 Treponema sp. | reverse complement strand
CTAGGATATTTGCGGCAACCTTAAAGCATAAGCCATAGCCGTAGCGTTATTAGGTTATGGACCGTATCTATTTAGATTGTGGTGAAACCATTGAAGTCCGGGATGCTGGTCAAGGACTTGATCCCTGTTTGTTCCCTCAGGAGGAACGTCCCCGGGAGAAACTCATCAGTGCCGGGCCTGAGGCACTGTCGGATCAGGAATTACTAACCATCCTCCTCAATGTGGGTATGCGCAGTAAGCAAACTAACACGATGGCCCAGGAATTATTGGAACACTTAGATCAAGAAAAAGGAATTCCTGCGGTAAAGGAACTGTCCCTGTTCCCAGGCATGGGAAAGATCAAGGCCTGTTCCATCGTGGCTATGCTGGAATTTGGCAGACGGCGGTGGGGCGCTGCAGGAACCAGGATCAAGCAACCCCAGGATATTTATCCCCTGATCCGCCATCATGCGGACCGCAGACAGGAACGATTCATCTGTCTTTCATTGAACGGAGCCCATGAAGTCTTGGCAGTACGGATCGTAACCATTGGTTTAGTCAATCGGACCATCGTACATCCTCGGGAAGTATTTGCCGACCCGCTCCTGGACCGGGCCAGTGCAGTGATTGTGGCCCACAACCACCCTTCCGGTCAACTTACTCCCTCTTCCGAAGACGATGAAATTACCCTTCGTCTTAAGGTAGCCGCTGAAATCCTGGGCTTACATTTTCTCGATCACCTGATATTTTCTGAAACCGCCTTTCTCAGTTACCGTCAAACAGGCAGACTCTAGTTTTATCGCACCCCTTCGGTGCTCAACACTTCTTCCCGGTCCGCCAAGGTGAGCTCCACTTTTATGGTTTCTCCCCCGCGCCGGATTTCCACGGATACCTTCTCTCCAGGCTTGTTGTCTTCTAGAGCCGCGTATAGATCCGCCAAGGTTTCGGTCCTCATACCATCTACTGCGGTGATGATATCTCCCCCCAGATAGATCACACTGGAGCCGTACCGTACCGGCTCGCTGCCCTGACGAATACCTGCCCGATCCGCAAAACCGCTCCGCTTGGTCCGGGAAACTAAGAGCCCCATAGATACCGGCAACTTTGCATACCGGACCAGGGCCGGGAAAAGCTGCACCATTGATGCATCAATCCAGCCCCGTTTGACCTTTCCATATTCGATGAGTTCTGCCACGACCCGCTTGGCGGTATTCACCGGTACTGCAAAGCCGATACCTACGGACCCCCCAGAGGGAGAATAGATCATGGTATTGATGCCGATCATACGGCCTTGGGTATCCAGCAAGGGGCCTCCAGAATTACCGGGGTTGATGGAGGCATCGGTTTGGATCATGTCCCGGATAATGTGCTGCTTGGAAGTCTGGATGGGACGGCCCAGGCCCGACACAATACCCACGGTTAAAGTCCGTTCTAGGGCAAAAGGATTCCCAATGGCCAGGACCTTCTGGCCTACTTTGAGATTCTCGGACCTCCCAAAGGGTACGGTCCGCAGTTCCATACCCTGGGGAGGGTTAAATTTAAGAACCGCGATGTCGTTTTCCGGATCCGTTCCTACCAGGGTTCCCTCAAACTGACTCCCGTCCGCCAGGTTAATAAACACCTTGTAGGCATTTTCTACCACATGGTTATTGGTTAAGACATAGCCGCGAGTATCAATGATGGACCCTGACCCAGACCCTCCCTCTTGGGGCACTGGTTCCAGAAACCAGTTAATAGCCACGGTTTCAGTGGTGATGTTTACCACCGCCCCATTAAGCCGTTCATAGATGGAGATGTTTTCCCGCTCATCCTCGGTATAGGGCAGGATATCCGCAGTATTGATCTGGAGGGATTGAGGAGCGCTTGATTGCCGCAGGTCGAGCGGCTCCTTTTCACTGGAATCGAACTCGCCGGTAATGGGAAGCAGCTCCTCTTGATAGGAAATCTTCAGCAATCCAAAACCCACGGTCCCCATGATTACGATGAGACTGGTTAACCCACAGAACAGTATCACCTGCCCACGGCTGTATAGTTTCATCGGCTCTCCTCCTTACAGTATGTTTACCGGTTACCGTAGTTCCAACGCCTCAGTTTTGAAACTAGCTTCACTATAACCTAAGATAGCAAGAAATAAAAGTAGGCGCCCCCGGGCTTTCTGCATGTACCACCAGGTTCCCTTGGTCGGAATCTCTCATGCACCGAAGTCTATCTATCCTGCCAGTTCAGTGAAGGTAATCCGTTGCATCATCCCGTCGGTATTTATGTCGAAGATTATCCCGCCGTCAGGGCTCTCATGTTTTTCCCAGGATACCTGGGTACCGCTGAGAAATGGCTGGACCCAGGGTTCTAGGGTATCGGCCTGGATCTCTTCAATGAAAACATCCCGCATCTGATTATTACTACAGGAGTTGAATATTTCCCGGACCATCTCGTATCTTTGCATAGGATCCTCACTGGGCTTACGTATGAACGGCCTGTTGCCGCTGCCCTGCGATGAGGATCGCATTTTTTACCAGATCCACCCTTTGGAGGGAACCGGAAACCTTCATTTCTTTACCCATGATATCGGTGAGGGTTATGATATCCCCGCTAACCTTAAGGTCACGCACATATTCGGCCAGCATCCGTGGGGAGCCCTCGGTTCCAAGCTCATAAACGGTGGATAAACACATTATGAACGCCCTCCCTGGATGAGTTCCAAGGCTTGGGCGAGGTGTTCATTCCCTCGTTTAAAGTCTGCTACCCCCTGCGTGAGGATCCCCGCGGCTTCATCCAAGCCTGCATGGGAGAGGGTGTGGGCCATATCCCCCAGTTCTCCTGCGTGATGCTGGTTATGCTCGAGCATGTATTCCATTAAAGCCCGTACTTGAACGATATCATGGCTGCCATGAGGGTGACTATGGGAATGTTCATGGCAGTGGGGATGTTCATGGAGGTGTTTTTCTTGCATAGGTGCTCCTTACGCTAATCAGTTTGACCAGTTTCTTCTTAGGTTAAGGGATATCCCTTTTTATGTCAACTCCTGCATCAGAGGATCCGCTTACCGGTTCACCAGGGTACTGAGGGTGATAGAGGTTATAATCAGCGAAAGGGTGGTGGTGATAATCGGCGCATACTGATTAAAATAATGGAGAAAACTATTGGTTTTGGCGGTAATAATGGATTCTGGAGTAATCACATCGGATTTCTTCAATCGTCTGCCGGAAATATCCTGTATGATCACCGAACTGCGGGCATTCTTATCCACGTTAAAACCACCGGCTAGGGCCACATAATAGTCCCAACTCCGGTCTGGGATATAGGGATACCGTCCCGGTACGGCCACGGCACCTGCGACGGTTACAAAATACTGCCTGAAAGGAATGATCAGCACATCGTTCTCTTGGACAAAATAGGAGCTCCGGTAAGATGAATCATAGAGCATAGGATTCAGGTTAATTGATATCCGTTCTCCCCTGCGTATGATATAGGCATTCTGGGTATCCGATATAGAAGAAAACCAACTTTGATTCTGTTGTACCAAGGATGCATAATTTTCCCCTTCATTAAAACGGACGGTGATTTTATTGGATACGCTCACATGTCCCACCTCATCCGCTGACTGGCTTACCGCTCCTTCTACAAACATAACGGGCATTACATTAACAATCGTCGGTATGTGTATGGCATCCCAATGATGTAAGCCATAATTAGCCTGAACGTCATCCAGGGTAAGGTATATTTTATTGCCCGAATCTACGGTGCTGCCCACATACCGGACTAAGGTTATGCGGGAGGTATCTGCCAGGGGTGTACAACCCCCGGCATAATAATCCACCAGTTCTTTGAGGTTTTCTCCTGGTAACAGTTGATAGGATCCAGGGCGTTCCACCGAGCCTTCAATGGTAATGATCCGGTTTACCCGGTTCACCTGGATACTATCCCCAGGACGGACATAGGGATTCTGTTGTATATCCCCAAACCGCAGGGCCTTGAACAGATCATAGGTTTTGGTTTGTCCATTCAAAGAACGGACTGACACATCTCTAAGGGAAGCATACTCAGTGAGGATATCTTCCTTGAGCACCTCCGAAAGCCGTTCCAAGGCCCAGGTCTGGCTTTCTTGGGCGGTCTGGACTTCTCCGGTGATATACACCGTAAACAGGGAAGGTTCGGTCAATACCAACTGGACCCCACTCAAGGGATAGTTATTGGAAACCGTACGCTCCACTTCGGCTTTTAATTGGGGAAAGGTCTTACCCGCTGCATTAATAATTCCTAAATTGGCAACCCGTATTTTATAGGTACTATCCACGATGATTTTATAGATTACCGGTGTCCCCACAGCCCAATAGGTCAAGGTATACACATCTCCGGCGGTTACCCGGTAATCTGGATTCGACATGGCCATCATCGTTTTTCTGACTAATTTATCCGCTTCTGAGGAACTCAGGGAAGTCTTGGAGGAAGGAACTGGAGTAGTTTGTCCAGATACATCAGGAGTAGTTTGTAGGGAAAAATCAGGAGTAGTTTGCCTGAAAGCATTAGTACTATTTTGCCTGGAAGAATCAGTAGTCTGAGCAAACATGACGGTGTTAGCAAAGAAGCAAAAAAACTGCATCCCCGCAATAATTCGTTTCATTATCGGATACCTTATTGACGAGTTACATGGTAACTCATGGATTCCATGAGTACATGGTCTATTGTATTCTTTTTATAATGTAACCATATTATTGGTATAATCAGTATCTTCTCTCAACGGTAGACCGCTTATTTTCAAACCCAGAAAGGGTAAACCCATTCAACAGGTCTGCCAGGAGCGCTCCCTTTTCTTCCTCGGGCCTCACCCTAGGCGCCCCTCGGCTTTGAGTACGAAATTGTATCTTTGATATCGGTATTTGTAGACGAAAAAATCTTGACCCTCTGATCCGGCAAGCCTCGGTTCTCTGCTTTCTTTCGGCAAAGTTACCGACTTCCCCAGGAAAATTGCATCAAAAGAATGTTTATATACATAGGGGGGGGGGGGGGGGGGGTATAAGATAATTAATCCACCACAGCACAAAAACACATCACAAACCTGCATACCAAACTACTTCCTTAGTAATAGCCTCTTCCGCGTAATTTCTTCACCTTATTTCCGAAACCTCATAATCTTGTTTGAGGAATTATCAGTAACAACTTGACAAGTATTCATGCAATGAAATAGAGGCTGGACTGATTCATGGCTTACTGAAAATATTATAGTTCATTTTTTTGTATTTGTCTTGCCCTATTCAAGCCTTTTTTAAAATTAACCGAATTTTGAAAAAGGTTTGAATGCCTCGTCCGGGTTATCGGTGTACTTGTCATAAGTCTTTCCCCTTGGTATACTTATACCATAGTGGTTAAGGGACCGCAAAAGCCCCTGTGGAAGCCCGTAACAAGCCAGGTTATTGAAAATTCCGTAGTAAGGCACCCCTTCTCACTAGGTCTCACGTTGAAGGAGCTTAGGATGTACAGTATTGGTATAGCTTATTTGCTTTGGCTCGTATCAGGGTGCGGAGCCCTCGGCTTCCATCGGTTTTACTTGGGAAAGATCCCTACGGGTATACTCTGGATGTGTACTGGTGGGCTGGGAATGATCGGGGCTATTTATGATTTTTTTACCCTCCCTGGACAAGTTCGAGAGGCGAATATTCGCAATGCCCTTTTTAATCAAGTCACTTCCCATCATGGTTCAGCTCCCTGGCGTTATGTTCATAATGGAGATGCCTCGGTGGTAAAAGAAAAAGAATCCGTGGAACGGGTGATCCTTAAAATGGCTAAAGAGAATAAGGGCATCCTCACCGCCAGCGAAGTGGCCTTGGGGGCTAACATTTCTATAGATGAGGCGAAAAAAGTGCTGGATGCCTTGGTTTCCAAGGGATTTGCCGAAATTCGGGTTCGCAAATCCGGTACTTTGGTGTATACCCTCCCGGAATTAATGGATACCGATTCCCCCTTGGAAGGCTTTTAAGCAAACCGCTTTTCCGCGGATTTCCTCAAGGGTTCTGGACCGGCTCAGGCGCCTCTTGAGTCGGCCAGTCTCCCGCAAAGTGGATCTCCGGTTCAAGCGTTATCCCAAGGGCAGTCTGGACGCGCAGGGTGATGTCCAGTACCAAGGCACGAATATCCTGTGCACGGGCATCTCCAGTGTTAATGATAATATTGCCGTGCCAGGGAGCCACCGCAGCCCCGCCAATCCGAAGACCCCGTAAATCTAATTCGTCAAGGATCTTTCCGGTGGGTTTTCCAAAATGCCGATTGTTTTTGAAAGCTGACCCTGCCGAGGGGAAACGGTAGTGGCCCTTGTGTTCTCGGTCCAGACGGTACTGTTCCATCTCCTGGCGTATCACAGCCTCTGGCCGCGGAATTGTCCTAACCCTGACCGAAAGGATGAGCCTATCCTGCTTCTGGAAGGGACTTTGCTTATACCCATAATCCTCAACGCGATAGGGTACCAGACAATGTTGGAAATCTGCATCCAGGCATTCAGCGCTCACTAATACATCGGACAGGGATTTTTCATAACACCGGGCGTTCATCCATAGGGCTCCCCCCAAAGAACCAGGCATACCTGCAAGAAACTCAAGCCCTCCCCGCTTATAGGCTGCCAGGGTATCCAGGGCCGCATCGATCCTGGTACCTGAACAAATGATCGCCTCCTCCTCGCTCATGCACAGCCCTGACCAGGCGCCGGTGTCAAGGACAATACCCCGAATACCCTGATCTGACACCACCAGATTCGCCCCACCCCCCAGCACAAAAACCGGGATGCCTTCAGCCTGAGCCTGGCGGAGCAGGAAGGCTCCATACTCCGGGAAACCCGCTGCCTGGGGCCTTATCCACAGATCCGCAGGGCCACCGACCTTAAAGGTGGTATGTAAGGCCAAGGGCTCATCATACCGGAGTGTTCCGGTAAATCCCATCTCCATATTGATTTTTTCTATGAATTTCCGTAAACTAATCATACTCATTAGTGTATAGTAGCATATACGAGCCGCGCAAACAGTAACGGAGGTTTCATGGCGCTTACCTTATTCAACACCTTGGGGCGGACCTTACAGCCCTTTGAACCCCTCAACCCTGGAAAGGTCGGTTTTTACGGGTGCGGCCCTACGGTATATAATTACGCCCATATCGGGAACCTTCGGGCCTATGTGCTCCACGATATCCTGGTCAGGACCCTGCATCGGGCAGGGTTTGACGTAACCCATGTGATGAATATTACCGACGTAGGCCACCTCTCCGGAGATAACGACGAGGGGGATGACAAAATGCTCAAAAGCGCAGAAGAACGGGGGAAAACCGTCTGGGAAGTGGCGGATCTGTATACCCAGCGCTTTTTTCAGGATACCCAGCGGCTCAATATCCAAAAACCCAGGGTGATCTGTAAGGCCACCGAGCATATAGCCGACATGATTGCTCTTATCCAGCGAATTGAGGAACGGGGCTTCACCTATCGTGCCGCAGGTAACCTCTACTTCGATATCACCATGTTTTCTCCCTACGGGGAACTGGGCCGGCTACGGCTGGAAGACCAGAAGGCCGGGGCCCGTATCGGGATTGACAAAAACAAGCGAAACCCCCAGGACTTTGTGCTCTGGTTCACCAAGAGTAAATTTGAAAAGCAGGTTATGCTATGGGACAGCCCCTGGGGAAGGGGGTATCCGGGCTGGCATATTGAATGTTCTGCCATGAGCATCAAATACCTGGGGGAGACCTTTGACATCCATGCGGGTGGCATCGACCATGTGCCTATCCATCATACCAACGAAATTGCCCAAAGCGAAGCGGCCACCGGTAAACATCCTTGGGTACGGTACTGGATACATAACGAATTTTTGGTTCTGGATAAGGGGAAGATGTCCAAATCTACCGGAGGCTTTCTTACCCTTCAAAGCCTTATGGATGCAGGCTACGATCCCTTAGATTACCGGTATTTTCTTTTGGGCGCTCATTATCGGAGCCAGGTACAGTTTTCCTATGAAGCCTTGACCGGCGCTCGTAATGCCCGGAAATCCCTCATGGATCGTATCCGGGAGCGGATGAAGGCGCTGGGGAATAGGGAGCCCCTTCTTGCATTACAGCACAAGCCCTTGCCCCCCTCGTTTACCGAGGGCAAGGCTGGGACCTATCTGGCTGCCTTTACTGCGGCCCTAGAGGATGACTTGGCAACCCCCCGGGGACTTGCTGAGCTTTGGGGGATCTTGCGGGATCCTACCGTACCTGCCCGGGATGCCCTCCTTGGCGCCGTGGCTATGGATGAAGTCTTAGGGCTTAAGCTGGTAGAAGAAGCGGAAACGCCGGTTTTGGAAGCAAGCCAAACCCTGCGTGATTCCATTGAAGCGCTGATCACCGAACGGGCCGCGGCAAAGATGGCCCGAGATTTTGCCAGGGCTGACCAAATCCGGCAAATCCTCAAAGAACAGGGTATTATGTTGGAAGATAGGCCTACTGAAACGGTATGGCGCCGTGGGTAGAACCGGTACCCTACCAGCCTTGCAGGAAGATTTCTCGGCGGGTGTAACGATTAAGGACAAATATTGTTTCTAGCTATGGATGATAGGAGGCCCATGACGGAATTCCGTAAACTGTATGATACGGTATTTCCGATACTCTTCAGGGTTGCGTATCGTATTGCTAACAGCGAAGAAGCAGCGGAGGATCTGTGCCAGGAGGCTTTTTTCCGGCTGTATGAAAAAAACATGGGTTTTCCAAATTCCGAAGAGGCCAAGTATTGGCTTATCCGGGTGGTTAAAAATGCCGCCCTCAATTATGCTAAACGTAAAGATCGGGAGCGGAAGGCCTACCAAAAGGCCTTCCGTGAGGATGTCAGGCTTGAAAAGACCGGAGAGCAGGTACTGATTAACCAAGAAACGCAGCGAGAAGTACAAGAAGCCCTGGAAAAATTACCGGAAAATTTGCGTATCGTATTAATATTAAAAGAATACGGCGAGCTGAATTATAAAGAAATTGGACGTGCCTTGGGCATCAGTGAGGGAAATGTAAAAGTTCGGGTATTTAGAGCCCGGGAACGCTTAGCCGGGCTTTTATCGAAGGATGGTTCACATGTGTCCTGATTATCACATTCTTTCTGTATACTTTGACCAGGAGCTTCCTTCTCCATGGAAAGAAAAAATGGAGTTGCACCTGCTATCCTGTCCGGTATGTAAGGTCAGGTTTGAACGGTTCAAGCAGTGTTCAGAAGCCCTGAGAACTCCGCATGAGGAGGGCCTCACCCCGCAGCTTCCGGTCATGGAAGCTGCCAAGGATCGGGTCTGGCAGCGTATGGCTCTTCTAGAAACCGAAAAATGGGGTTGGGGAGTGGGTCATAACCTGTGGTACCGGACCCTTTCGGTTCCCCTCCCTATGGTAGCTGCGGCTGTGGCGCTGCTCGTCATGGCTTTTGTTCTGACCTTGACCAGACCGTCCGCGGGGATTCCGCCACCTCAGGATACCGTGGCAGCCGGCGAGATGGTGGATATGCAAGGTATGATACCTGCATCGGATATGAACGGAGTCCTGCAATACCTGGGAAATCAGGATGTGACGGATATCCTGATCATACGGCTTCCCGAAACCAAGAGTTTCTCCAGTTCCGGGGAACCCACCATCTTGAGGGCTGCGGATTATACCAGGAGAAACGGAAGTCCATGAGAGTATACGCGCTTTTACGGTGGGTAACCCTCTTCGGAAGCCTGTTGTTTCTTGCTACTGGAGGCGCAGCCCAGGAACTTTCTCTTGAAGAACTTCTCCCCGGTCTCAAAGAACGGGCAGTGGTTTTAGACATCATTGCCCGAGTAGTGGAGAAAAACCAGCAGGAAGTCTGGAATTCCTTTAATTCAAAAGTTACGATTCCCGGAAAGCCGGTGAGCTTGAAGCTAGTGGGTACTAATATCCTTGTGATAGTGCAATTTACCCCGTATCTTCGCGGTGATGGCAACAACTTCTTGGTAGCCCAGGGACAGATATGGGTAGATATCCCCAACCAAGGGATCCATTATCAGACCACTATACAGACTATACCCCTGGAATTTGGGGAACAGATCTATTTTTTTCCCCTGGGTTCGGTTGATTCTCAAGATGATGCCCATATAGAAATACAACTGGAATTGCATCCCTATTCAGAAAATGTAAAAGAGCCGCCGAATACCAAGGATGCCCCCCTATCCGAAGAGCCCCTGCAGGATAGAGTTCCTCCAGTTTCACCGGGGGTAAAACCGGTAGACCCTGAATAGCCCATGAAAAGCCCTATGGGAAGGCCCTTTGGTTTGAAGCGATCCTGGCATGTGTTCTTTTTTTCCTGGTTCTGTGTGTGTTTGTGTGCCTGTAAAGAAGATGCTCCCTTTATTCTTTCGATTGATCCTCGGATCGGGATGAGCGGGGATATCCTTACCATTGAGGGAAGCGGATTTGGCGCAGCACAGCATGAATCCTACATCACCATCGCAGGCATACCCCCTCCTGGTTCCTCGTACCTTACGTGGCAGGATGATCGCATTACCGTGAGAATACCCGCATTGGGAGGTTTTGGACTGGTGTATGTACATAGGGACGGTAAGAAAAGTAACCCGCTGCTCTTTTCAAATCAGGCAGCCATGCCGGAGTTAGTACAGAACCAGGTGTTCGGCGTGGCTCCTCAAATCAACTGGGTAAAACCGGAATCCGGTTCCATTGGTGCCCTCATAAGCATACAGGGAAGTGGTTTCGGCGCTTCCCGGGAAAAAAGCGGGGTATTTTTCACCTGGAATGCTGTACCATCCCCTACCGCGCCTGAGGTAATGCAAGAGCCAGAACTGGTAGAGGTCTTTGAAATGGAATTTGGCTATGAGTTCTGGAGTGACCGAGAAATTCGTCTGCGGATTCCTGACGGAGCGGTAAGCGGGAATATCCTGGTTCGGACCCCCCGGGGAAGTTCAAAGCCGTTTTTTTTTACCATTACCGGTAGACCGGGAACTAAGACCTTCAAAGAAAAACGCAGCTATACCATTGCTTATACAGTGGATATCCAGATACAAGAAGCAAAGGCCCCGAATACCCTGTACCTCTGGATTCCCCGTCCGCTTAGCTCTGCTTCTCAGCGGAATATTACCCTCTTGTCCCGGAATCGAGACCCCTTTGCAGAACATTACCAGGGAACTACCCTGTTTCAATTAACCGATATGGCTGCCAATACCAGTGCCCGCCTGAGCCTGTCATACCTGGTAGATGTGTACACCCTGGAGACGAGCCTAAACAGCCGGTCCCTTAGGCAAACCGGAGATTCTCCGATTCCCTCGGTATATACCCTTCCTTCCGCGCTCATCCCTTCGGATAACCCGGAAGTCGTGGCAGTAGCGAAGGCCATCATCGGTAGAGAGCGGAATCCCTATGAAAAAGCCCGCACATTATACGAATGGCTTATAAGCGAACTCCAGTGGACACCGCTGCATAACAGCGTCCTGGATGCCCTAGCGTACAAACAGGCCGATGCCTATGCTGGGACACTCCTCTTCTGTGCGCTGGCCAGAGCAGTGGCCATACCGGCTATTCCTGTTGCAGGGCTCCTTATAAACCGCGCTCGTATGTCGAGCCGGCATTACTGGGCGGAATTCTGGATTGAGGGATTCGGCTGGATACCCGTGGATCCTTGCCTTGGGGCCGGGGCTGCTCCTGAGGACTTCAATCTCCATCCAGAGCCGGGACTTTATTATTTCGGCAATCTGGATAACCAGCGGATCACCTTTTCCCGAGGGCAGGAGGTGCTCTCTCAGATGGACCCTCGGGGTAGGATCACGGTGCGTAACCGGGATTATGCCCTGCAAAATCTCTGGGAAGAAGCCATAGGAGGCATAGAGTCTTATTCCTCCCTTTGGAGTGACATTACCATTACCGGTATGTACGTACAATAGAGGTTGTTCAAAACCTCAGTTTATAAGCGTTTCAGGTTCATTAATGCTGCCTGGAACTACAGCAATTCTGTTCAGAGCAGAACGATTGGGGGGTTCTGAGCAGAACCAGCGGGCGGGGTGGGCCGTTCCTTCGGAACGAGCCGGACAGTTTAGGGCCTTCGGCTTTTGTTTATGGAGGGGCCGATACGGCCCTCCATACCCACCGGAATTGTGCCCAAATCACCGCAAGCAAGAAGCGGGGGCGCTTAGATTACTAATTACCACTGTCAGTTACGGGCTTTAAACCCGCTGGCGGGGAGGAGTGTACTATGATTACGGTTATTTCTTTGGGTGGTTCTATTGTAGCCCCTGATACGGTGGATGAACCCTTTTTGCAGGGCTTGGTCTCCCTCATCAGGACGGTTTTAGAAGAGGAGCCCCAGCGCCGGTTTATTGTGGTCGTCGGTGGTGGTGGACCTGCCCGGACATGGCAGCAGGCCTACCGGACTATATCCGGGAATGAGGTTTCCTCTGAACAGGCCGATTGGATTGGCATCATGGCCACCCGGCTCAATGCGGAACTTATTCGCGGGATCCTGGGGCCTTGGTGTACCCAAGCGGTGGTAACGGATCCAACCCAGGGGGCATTTGAGGGCAGGGTGCTGGTAGCAGCAGGATGGAAACCAGGATTTTCTTCTGATTATGATGCGGTCCTCCTGGCAGAACGGTTTAAGGCCGATAGGGTGATCAATTTGTCCAATATTGAACAGGTCTATACCGGTGATCCCCGCACCAATACCGAGGCAAAACCCATAGATACCATAAGTTGGGCGGACTTTCGCGCCCTCGTGGGGGATGTGTGGGTTCCGGGGAAGCATGTTCCCTTTGATCCCATTGCCAGCCGATATGCAGCACAGATTCACCTTTCCGTGATCTGCGCTTCAGGGCGTAATCTGGAGAACTTACACAAAATCCTGCATGGAGAACCCTTTATTGGCACCACCATAGGACCGCTATGATCGATCGGAAATAGCGATGGCCAGTTCTACTTCGGATATACTGACTCCTAGTCGTGCGGCAATCAGACTGGCTGAAAGACCAGCCTTGGATAATTCCGCAACCTGTTCCGCGAAAGGAAGGGGTTTCGGCGCTATTTCCCGTTGCGCCCGCACGATATGGGGCCCTACGGGTTCCCGTTTCAGGGGGATTGACCTACTATCAGGGGGGGGGGTGAAGCCCACCACCGCGCTGGTGGCAGCAGGGAGTTCTGTTTCTACAGCCTCGGATTTTTGGGAATCCCCTTCCGCGCCGGTTTTAGCAGAAGAGCTTGAAAAAAGATCGCATGCCTTGGGAAAAGGCTGAATAACCGCAGAAAAAGGGCTGGTCAGGCCGCGCTTTCTGCCTAATTCCGTATAGACTTCTTCCTGGACGAGCCGCCGGTCCACTTCCCGGAGGTGGACACTGATACGCTTATCTACCTCTTCTAAAATAGAGCGGAGGGTTTTTATCCGTTCTTCCACCAAAAGCGCATCCTTATCGGTGGCTGCATCAATTTCGGCGATCAGTTTATACACCTCTTCTCGAAATTCCGCTAAAATTCGTTCTGATCCTGTCCGGTACCGTAGATAAGCTCTACAATATATAAAGAAAAAAACACATGCCATAAGGGTCAATACAGAAAGAACCATGGATATATTCATACAACCACCTTGACCTCCAGAATAAGGGGGGGGGCCTACCCATTTAGATCGATGTTTTTTCCTAAAGTCGGATCTCGTATGATGGAAACTTGGTCTGTAATGCGGTCCTTTTCTGCCTCTCCTCCGGTTTCCTCATGGCCGGTTGCGTCCTCTTCAGGTTGTTGGCGAGGTTTGCGCTCCTGCACTCCTTCAGCCCCTTCTCCGGTATTCTGGGTTTCATTTACCGATTGGATATGCTCTTCCACCTTTTTCTGGGTTTCAATCCTCTGCAAGGCTTGTTGAATAGCGAAACCCTCTTTTTGGGATGCCTGAATTTTACCCACCTTATCCAGTTGGGTGAACATGGTCTGGAGATCAATTGGTTGTATAGCCATCAGGACCACGCTTTGCCTCTACATCGGGTTCTTCATATTTAGTCACCCGTATGAGATCATTTTCAAGAATAAAGGTAGTCGCCCGATATTCATTTTTTACACTTTCCACCACATCCCGGATTACGATTTTAACCCCCGGAAGTATCTTCTCTGATGCAGAGACCCGTCCCCGGATCTTGACGCAATTAATCAATTCTTGTATTTTAGCGACATTTTCATCTATTTCCTTTATTTCAACCAAGAGGATCCGGTGTCGTTCCATGAGTTCCTGCATTTGGAACTCTTTATCAGGAGGAAGGGATTTACGTTGTTGTAAAATATTGTTTAGGGTCTGGAAATCAAGTTTCAGTTGCTCAATTTCTTTTTCCCGGGTTGCCTTATTCGCAATAAGGATATCGAGTTGTTTCTTACTCTTGGGATCAACACCGACTTCACAGATGGTTTCCGTACCGCTGGCAGCGCTGCCGATGACCTTGGCGTTAATCTCTTCAGTAGCCCGCAGGTGTCCCCCAACAATGGTGGCCCGTTTACCCCTACAGACTATCCGCTTAAGCGCATCCACCCGGGAATTGATGATGCCGTCGGACACAATCACCATGTTCCCCGCTTCGATCACCGCGTTTTCGATGAACCGGGCGTACACGGATTTCCCGGCTTTGACCGTACCAGTATTGCGCCCGGTAATACCCTTTTGGACGATAATATCCCCTTCCGCTTCCAGATCCGCCATTTCAACGGATCCTTTAACTTCGATATTCCCCTGGGCTTTGACGGAAAAGCCGTCCTCCACATTACCGGTTACAATCACGGTACCTAAGAAAATAATATTGCCGGTTTTAAGATTCACATTACCCGGGACCGTGTATATCGGTTCCACATTGATCGTCCCGGATGCCAGCATGACCTGACCATTGATATCTGAAATAATCGTGGTCCGATCTTCACCGAGATGGACATTAGTCCCCAGGGGAATCTCAATATCATTGCCCGGTTTAGCTGGGAGGTATCCCCCCACCACGGTTCTACCCACGGTCCCTTCTTCCGGGGGGATCTTTTTTGCTAGGGGTTGGTCTTTGATCACATTCTGGATCGTACTAATATTTCTGAAATCGACTTTTCCATCAGCTTCCTCATGGATCGGCGCCCGTTTCTGAGTAGTCTTAAAAAAGTACTCTATGTAGGCATCTTTACCGTTCACTGCTGGACTGCCTTCAGCCACTAGCACCGGCACTCGATAGCTTGGACGGTCCAAAAACTCCCGTAAAAACTCTTCTTTAATGCCATAGACCACCCGATTATCCTTCAAAACACTGATAACCGTCTCAAGAGATAGATCAATCCCCCCCGGACCTGGAGGCATCAACGTAATAGAGGCTTTCATATCCTGATCGGTAATGCTTACTGAAACCATACTATCGTTGGTGTATTTACGATTGAAACTACCGACCCGCACATATATACCTTCCGCCTCATTAACCACGGTAGCAACCAAGCTCTCGTCAATATCAATGACTCCCCGGGCGGTGAGAGCTCGCATAGCTTCTCCTTTAGTTACCCGTTTCCCTTCCATCACCGGAGCTACCACCTTAAGGTTTGCCCCGTCATCGTCCAGGTGGACAAAAACATCTCCATCTTTATTCACCATCACCGGAGCCGCAGTTTCCGTACCAGCGTCTGCTGAAACTGATGCTGATACCACATCTTGCTTGGTGACTAACCGCGGGTAGGCCCGGATTTTCCATTTTTTTTTACCGACCCCTAAAAAACCGGAAAACCCTTTTTCGGTAATTTCATAAGCAATCCGTTTAACCGGAAGGTTGAGTAAGGTAGCGGCTTCCGCAATCGCCACTTCCAAGGTAGGCCCTTCGGTATCAACCGTACGTATGGACCTATCCTGGGTCAAACGCTGCTTCATAATAGATTGAAGCTGCACAAAATCGACCATTCGCTCTCCTTTCCCTCCCGTTTCAACGAAACCGGCTCCCGAAAAAGCGGTTCCCCCTAGATAATACCTTTACGAATATTCGTTAATTTTGACCTGAGCCTCAGGATCGCTTTGGTATGCAATTGAGATACCCGGGATTCGGTTACTTCCAACACCTGGCCTATCTCTTTTAAGGTGAGATCTTCATAGTAATACAAGACTAAAATTTTCTTTTCCTTGTCCGGCAATTCATTGATATGCTCTACAATGACCCGGCGGATCTCATCTTTTTCGACAATCACATCAGGATTGAGGCTGATAGGAGCCTCAATGCTATCCCCAATAGAAACTTTATCGTTTTCATCCCCTGAGAACCACACATCGTTCAGGGAAAGGATCGACGTACCGGATATCTTCATCATGGTCTTGAGATATTCCCCTTCGTCCATACCCAAAGACCCGGCAATCTCTTGATCCGTAGCGATTCTGCCCAGTTGGGCCTCCAAGGATCCTATGGCATCCTCTACTTCCCGGGTTTTCTGCCGTACTGATCGGGGGACCCAATCAATGGAACGGAGTTCATCAAAGATAGCCCCTCGGATACGGGTTACCGCATAGGTTTTAAATTTAACCCCCTTATCCGGATCAAATTTATCGATAGCATCCAAGAGACCAAATGTTCCATAGCCTACCAGGTCATCGAATTCCACATTATGGGGCATACCAATCGCCACTTTACCGGCCACATATTTCACCAAAGGAGCGTATTGTTTAATAAAATGTTCCCGAATCTTCAAATCCCGGTTTCGATGGTATTCCACCCAAAGCTCATCTTCTCTTTTTTGTTCCAGGGGGACATTCCCCATAGCCTATCCCCTTATTCTTGTTTTAATATGGTCTGTATAGCGGATGCCATTTTTTTGGGATCCAGATTTTTTCCCGTGCTTTGCACGTTACTATTATTCTGCCCTGTGCTCAAAGCTACCCGCGGAAGGTTTCCCGGAATAGCAGCATCGGTCGAGAACCAAGGATCCCTTCCAACTGCTCCATCCATCCCTTGCACCTGATCTTTGGACCAAGGTGCGGAGGGTACAAAACTCGTAGGATCTGCTTCTACCTCTTTTTGTTGAGTATAGTCTTTTTTGTGGTTCTGATCCAGAGCTTCTACGTCATCTGCGAAAGACTCACCCCTACTGGCTAGGTCATTCTGCTCAAGGGCTCCGGAAACATCGAATAAATCACCTTTTTTATCTTCCACGGAAATATCTACCCTAGAACCCGGGACTTCGCCGGCTACGGATGATACATCCGCATCGGGGTTAAGCAGTTCCGGTAGAAAGGTACTGATAAGCCGCTGGAAAATCTCCATAAAGACAAAAAAGAGTACCCCAAAAATAAGCGCCCGCAAAAGCACTATAAGCAAATTACCACCGCTGATGATCCCCACGATAAAGGACAGTACAAAGCCGACCACACCGGCAATACCATTTACTTTTATCTTTTTTTCCTCAAGCACCTTGGTAATCCACCTTATTTATTGCAATTTCGAGGATCCCAGATTCCCCCATGCTCCTAGGCCCGCCCAAAAAGCCGCCGAATCATCGCGGCAAAACCGTCGTTCTGGCTCCGGGTCTCATGCTTTTCCATGCGTTCTGCAATATGCTGAACACAGAGCGAGGCCTTACACTTAGCGTCCAGCGCCATGAAGGGCTTCTGCCTAAGTACTGCCTGGGAAACCATGGCATCATCGTAGATAAACCCTAAATAATCAATCCGAATGTTTAAAAATTGGCCGGCAATATGGGTCATCCGGTCGGCCACTTTCTTTGCCTCCGCCACACTTTTTACCCGGTTCACCACCAACTTAAGCCCCATGGTAAGGCTTTCATATTCGGTGGCGATGATCTTAGTGATCCCATAGGCATCGGTAATGGCGGTGGGCTCGGGAGTCGCGATGATCACCGCATCGTCCGCAGCAGCGATAAAATCCAGCACGTTACTGGAAACCCCGGCGCTGGTATCAATAATAATAATATCCGCCTCAGAAAGGGAATCCAATTCATTGATGAAATACTGCCGCTCATCTTCGGTAAGGTTGGCGATCTTGGAAAGCCCTGAAGCCCCGGCAACAATGGAAATGCCATAATCGGTTTCCCACAGGATTTCCTTCATGCTTTTCTGCTTACGCATCACATGGTACAGATTAAACTTAGGAATAGTATTGAGCATGACATTGACATTGGCAAGACCCAAATCCGCATCCATAACCACCACTTTCTTCCCCAGCCGAGCATAGGCTAAGGCCATATTGACGGATATACTGGTTTTTCCCACCCCTCCCTTGCCGCTGGTAACGGTAATAATCCGGGTTCTTTTGGCTTCCGGAGACTTGATTGATTTGGGTTTCTCCTGGAAGTCATTTTTTTTACGCATGATTTCCCGTAGTTTTTCAGCCTGATCTTCCACCATACTACTATCTCCATTGAATTTGTTCAGATTCATCAACCGGGAAAAGTCGCTCGATTTTTGCTCTATTGATCTGGAAACCCTCAAGATTGATAAGAAAACGAACCACCGTAGCCTTCTGTATATTGCTGGGCACTTTCTGCCCATCGGTAATATAAGAAACGGATTTTCCCATGTCCGAAAGTACGCTTATCACATTACCCATCCGTATGGTCTCGTCCAGTTTGGTGATGATCACCGACCGGTAATTGAAAGGCTCAAACTGCCGGATGATCTCCTTGAGATCGCTGGATTTGGTGGTCGCTGCTACCGCCAGATACAACTCCGCTTGAGTCCCACAGGCATCCAGCATCTGCTTCATCTTTCCCAACTGAACAGCATCCCGGGGACTCTTCCCGATGGTATCTACCAGGATGAGATCCACTCCTTCCGAGTATTGGGCGATGGTTTTCTTAAGATCATCATAATCCTCCACATAGGACACCGGAAGATCCATGATATTACCGTACTTTTCGAGCTGTTCTTTAGCGCCGATCCGGAAAGCATCAATGGTGATCATCCGCACCGAGAGCGGACGCCGGTCCGTATTCCCAATCCCAAAAATGGCCGCTAACTTTGCAATGGTCGTGGTCTTACCCACTCCGGTAGGTCCTACCAGGACCATGATACGAGGTAGCCGTTGAAACTTTTCCTCTTTATGGATGATGATATTTTCACCAATCCACTGGATGACCTTGTCCTGCACCGCTTTATAATCATTGAGGGCATCCAGAGAAAATTCCTTTTTAATCCGTTCCAGGATCATTTGGCTAAAACGGGGGGAAAAATCATTGTACCCTAGGACATCTCCAATACGGCTGAGGGTAGGATGTTCTTCCGAGGCCTGGGCAACCGTGCCTGCATCGATCCGTTCCTTGAGGGTCTGGACCTCTTTCAAGACGAGCTGCCAGCCGCTTTCCCCTTTATTCGCGGTATTCGCCGCATCCAGGACCTTGCGTTTTTCCTCTTCAAAATCTAGGGGCGATTTCCGAGCCCCTGCTGCAGGATCCTGCCCCAAGGGAGGGCGGGAAACTACCGGTTCGGTACTGCCAAGATTAATATTTTTTACCACATTGTTTGAGGTAAAGCCACTGATTTCTACCCCATCTTTGGCGAATAACCCTAAAAATCCTCCCAAGCGAATGCTCTTATGGTTTAATATGGAAAAGCGCTCTCCGTACTTCATACGGATCTTATTAAGACATTCAGTATAGGTTAAAGCTTGTTCAGTAAAGTATTCCATTTGTTCGCTTGCTCCTTAATGGTCCAACCTTATGACCCCTACCGATTCTAAGGTAACATCCGCTACGATCTCCGGCACGGAGAGGACCACCAAATCCGGCAGGTCCCGGTCGGAGGACGACTTCACCAAATATCGGGCAGATTCTGAACAGACAATAATCGGGTACCACCCGTGTTCTTGTACCGCCGCGACCGACCGGGTAAGGGCCTTTATCCAGGCGTTTTGAACTGCCGGATCCAGGGCTGATACGATCCCGGAACTGGTTTCCACCCGACTATCGATGATCTTCTGTTCCACGGCAGGATCCAAGGTGAGTACATGGAGCATCAGGCGATTATCCGCATAACGATGGCAAATCTGCCTCCCCAGGGCCTGCCGAGCCTTTTCCGTAAGGAACCGGGTATCCCGGGTTACCGGGGCAAAATCCGCTAAGGCTTCCAAAATCGTTACCATGTTACGGATGGAGACCTGTTCTTTGAGCAGCCCTTGGAGGACCTTTTGGATTTCACCTACATTCAAGGCCTTCTGACTCTGAGCCTCCTCTACCAGCGCGGGGTATTCCCTCCGCAGGGTATCCAGAATGGCCTGGGTTTCCTGCCGGCCCAGTATTTCCGCGGCATGACGCCGGATGATCTCCGTCAAATGGGTCGCGATCATGGAGGGGGGATCGACCACGGTGTACCCGGCCCGTTCAGCGGCATCCCGCTTATCCTCGCTTATCCACAAGGCCGGAAGGCCAAAAACCGGCTCTCGGGTTTTTTCACCGAGTATCTCTTCCCGGACGCTCCCAGGATTCATACAAAGATAGTACCCCATCCGGATCTTACCCCGGCCTGTATCGACCCCTCGAATTTTGAAACAATATTCCGAGGGTTCAAGCAACATATTATCGATGATCCGAATCTTGGGTATAACCAGCCCCAACTCTAAACCCGCTTGTTTGCGGATCCCCTGGACCCGCTCTAACAGCTCCGCCCCTTTATCCTTATCCACCAAGGGAATGAGGCCGTAGCCCAATTCAAGGGATAGGGTGTCCAGGGGCACTACCGGAGAAAGCTCGCCCGTTGCGCCGCCCTGGAGTTTCTGCGGATCCGCCGTTTTACGCATCATAGCATTGAAATTCGCCTTTCGCTGTTGGGTCTGCCCTAATTTAAAGGCGAAAAATCCTAATGCCAAGGCCATAGGAATGAGTACATACCAGGGAAAACCCGGAAGCAGAGCAAAGCCCAAGAGTACCAAGGCGCCGATCCAATAAATCCGCGCGTCCCGGGAAAACTGGAGCGAAATGTCCTCCCCGAAGGTTCCGTTTGACGCGGAACGGGTAACCGCGATACCCGTGGCAGTCGATACGAGGAGCGCAGGAAACTGCGAAAGCAGCCCATCCCCCACAGAAAAGGCAATGTAGGTGCCTAGAGCGGCGCTTAAAGGCTCTCCATGAAAGGCCGTACCGATAATGAGCCCCCCCAGGATATTGATGGCGGTCATAAATATCCCTATCTTCACATTGCCGGATACGAATTTACTGGAACCATCCATGGCGCCGTAAAAATCCACTTCCTTCTGTAGTTCCTGTTTCCGAATTCGGGACTCCTCCTCGGTAATGGCCCCGGAACTATAGAGGCCGTCAATGGCCATTTGCTTGCCCGGCAGGGCGTCCAGCGCGAAACGGGCCGCCACTTCGCAGATCCGGGTGGAACCTTTGGTGATGACCACCACCTGGACCGCAATGATGGCGATGAAGATAATGAACCCCACTACCAATCCATCGGTCCCGCCCGAACCAACCACAAAGGTAGAGAAGGCCCGGATCATCCGGCCGTCAAAGCGCTCCCCCTGGGTGAGGATGAGCCGGGTGGAAGAAATATTCAGGGCCAGGCCGAAGACCGTAACGATCAAGAGAACCGTAGGAAACACATTGAAATCCGTGGCCTTCTTGGTGTAAAGCACGATGAGGAGGATGAACAGAGAGAACACCAGGTTCGTGGCCATGAGGGTATCCAGTAAGATCGTTGGCAGGGGTACAATGATCATGATCACCACTACCACCACACCAATAGCGATGAACAGATCCTGGGACTCTCTTACAAAATTACCCGGCTGGGCTGTATTATTCGCATGTACCCCATTGGCCATACTGTACTCGCACTCCTTCTCAATCAATCGCCCTGACCCTTTCCGCAGAAAGGGCGGAGAACCGGCTTATACGCGCTGGGTTCGCCGGCGTTCTTCGTTAATTTTCATCACTTTACTCAAGACCACCGCCACAATTTCCCAGTAGGCTTCCGGTACCATATCCCCAACTTTCGTCTCTGCATAGAGGGCCCGGGCGAGGGGCTTATTCTCCACCAAGGGTACCCCATGATCCTGGGCAATACGGCGGATCCTGAAGGCCATTTCATCTTCACCCTTAGCGGTAACTTGGGGAGCAGCCATATTCGTCCGGTTATACTCCAAAGCAACCGCCACATGGGTAGGATTAGTGATAACCACATCCGCCTTAGGCACATTGATAGCCATATTCTGACTCAAAAGCTCCCGCATACGGCTGCGGAGCCGGGACTTGACTAAGGGATCTCCCTCATACATCTTGTGCTCTTCCTTGACTTCCTGTTTGGTCATCTTGAGGGATTCCCGGTACTGCCAACGCTGGAACATATAATCCGGAATAGAAAGCAGTAACAAGAGCAAAGCCGAGATGATGAGCATTCGTATGGCCAAGGAAGCCACCGTCTGTATCCCCAACCACAAACTCGCGGTTTGCAAGTTTGCCAACTCTGCAAACCGGGAGCGGATAAGGAAAAAGGCCGCTCCCCCGATAATTACCATTTTAATCGTGGATTTAAAAAAATTAAATAGCCCTTCTACAGAAAATAGGGTTTTCTGGAAATAACGCCCAAAATGGGGGAGGATCTTGGAAAAATTGGGCATCAAGGGTTTGGTGGTAAAGAGTAAACCCGTCTGTACCAGATTGGAAAAGAGCGCCGCCCCCAGGGCTATGGCCAGGATAGGGAGGCTCAACCGAATATAATAAGAAAACACCAAGCCTAAGATGGTCCGGTTCTGGGCAGGGTCCAGCTCGTTCACCCGGAGCAGAAAAAACCGAACCATTTCTACACAGGTCCGCAGCATGAAGGGCGCCAAAAAGAGGAGTCCTAGCGCAGGCAAGAGGAGCCCCAGAGCGCTGATGAGTTCCTGGCTTTTGGCAACCCTGCCTTCCTCTTCCCGGGTTCTCCGTATCTTATATTCCGAAGGTTCTTCGGTCCGGCCTTCATCTTCCGCGGCAAACCACTGGAGATCCATGACCGCGGCGAACCGTAACGCGGAAGCATTATCATAAAACCGGCGGCAATTCCCACCGGGCAGGGGCGGCGTCTTCATAGAGCCTCCTCAAAGGCACTGATTTGTAGCCCGATCCGGCTATAGAGGGTTTCCAGACTCTGGAACCCTGCATCCACCACTCGGCTAAAGGCTTCCACCATGAACGGCAAGGTGGCAAAGATGAGCACAAAGGCTACGGTGATGGATATAGGAAACCCTTCTGAGAGAATATTAATCTGCGGGGCGGCTTTAGAAATAAGCCCCGTGGAGAGGGAGGTCAAAAAAAGAGTACCTAGAATAGGCATAGAAATGATGATGGCATCCAGAAACAACTGAGAGAGTCCTGAAAGGACCATACGCATCACCCCTTCCCTCCCTTCTATGAGGTGCATGATACTGATGGATTGCAGGGAATGCCAAAACCCTTCGAGAAAGAGGGCCCTAAAGCCCCCCATAGAAAGGAAAACCAACATAGCCACCAAATTGAGGTATTGGCCCATGAGGGGATTTTCTACCTGGGCAAGGGGATCGAAGGTTTCTGAGGCGCCAAAGCCCATCTGCAGGGAAAAGAACTGTCCCGCAGTGGCAAAGGCTGAAAATATGATAGTTAAAAAAAAACCCAAGATGAGGCCGATAATTCCCTCTCCTATTACCAGGAGCAAGAAGCTCAGGCTATAGAGGCCTATATCCCCGCCTAGCACCAGGGCCCCCAGGGTAGCTTCTGCCGCGGGGAAGGCCGTATATGCAGCGAAGCCGGCTAAGGCAAGCTTTGCCACCTGAGGAATCCCAGCAGAGGACAGGAGCGGGGCCGTTTCAATCATGGCCAAGGCCCTAACCGCGATCAGCATAAACATCGGCGCCTGAATCAGTAGCTCTTCAATCATAGGGTTTCCACTTCTCTCTCTGTTACCGCGCCATGTCTGGAATCATCCTGAATAACCGGATCGTATAATCCTCCAAAGAAGAAAACATCCAGCCTCCCAAAAATGCCAGCACCAAGAGGATAGCGATAATTTTAGGGACAAAGGTAAGGGTCTGTTCCTGGATCGAGGTAGTAGCCTGGAGTATGGCCACTACCAGGCCCACCACCAGCGCGGAAAAAAGCAAGGGAGCCGCCAATAAAAGGATTTGCAAGATACCCCCTCGCAAGAGGGTGGTTATTTCACCGATACTCATCCCTTCATCCTATACAAACGAACGGACCAGTTGATCCGTCAAGAGTCCCCACCCATCAACAAGAATGAACAGGATGAGCTTGAAGGGCATGGAAATCATCACCGGAGGCAGCATGATCATCCCCATAGACATGAGAGCACTGGCCACTACCATATCGATCACAATAAAGGGAATAAAAAGGAGTATCCCTATTTTGAAGGCCACGGTTAATTCATTCAAGATAAAGGCGGGAATCAGCACATAGGTCGGCACATCCGCCAAGGTTTCCGGCCGTTCCAGTCCCCGCATCGCCATGAACAGTCTGATATTATCCGGATGATTCCGCATCTGGCGGTACATAAAGAGCCGTAGCGGCCCTTCAGCCGCTCGATAGGCTTCCTCCACTGAAATGGTTCCCCCTGCCAAGGGCTGCACCGAGTTCTCGTAGATGGTTTCAAAGGTGGGCCACATGATGAAGACGGTCAAAAACAAGGAAATCCCCAAAATTACCTGATTCGGCGGAACCTGTTGAAGGGATAAGGCCCGCTTGATAAAATCCAGGACGATAGAAATCCGTAAGAAGCTGGTCATAAGGATAATGATGCTGGGAGCAAGGGAAAGAACCGTAATAAGTAGGAGCAGCTGGAGAGAAAAAGCCACTTCTTGCCCGGTTTCGGGGTTCCGGATCGAAAGATCGATGAAGGGAATCACCGGATTTGCAGAAGGAGCCGGGATAGCTACGGTTCCAGAAGTCCCCATATCCGGGAACGTTTGGGCATGCATCATGGGCACCCTAAACAGTCCCAGGATATACAAGAGAGCCAAGCACCCTAGCCCTACGAGCTTACCCCTCATCTTAGAGCCCCCTCAAACGTTCCCGCCGTTTACGGACATTCTCTGCCTTGAGTCGGGCTTGAGGATCCGGCCCTGCTTCCCCTCCCAAACGGCGAAGCAACTGGGAAAAATCAAGCAATTTACCGGCTCCTGTTTCAGCATGCCTTCGCGACGCATCCATGAGCATGGTGTCTATGGTTTCCCGGTCCGTTATCTCGGCTATAAGGGAGACTCCTCCCTCACCGGCTCCCAAAAGCCAAGCTTGAGCACCGAGGGATACCACATGCACAAAGCGATTAGAACCGAGATGCACCCCTGCCAATACCTTGAGATGGGGATCTTTTTGATCAGGAGGATGGGAAATCCGTTTAAGAAAAAAAACCACCCCATAAATCGCCCCTGCGGCCAAGGCAAGAACCAGGATCATCCGGAGGATCGTAAAAAAAGAAACCGCCCCCTGATTAGAAGGGATGTCCACCGTGGAAGGTCCTAAGGGCATTACCTGTTCCTCTGCACGAACCAAACCCCCTTGAGGATCGGTACGTTCTCCCGTTCCCGATAGAGTGTCTTGCGTTTGGGCGGATAATTCGACGCTCCCTGTCCAGAGGCTGTTAATAAGTACCATGATGACAATGCTTATACGAAAGGATCCCAGTTTTTCCCCTCCCAAATAACTGAACTACAAAAACTATTACTCCAGCCTATACATGCCGGTTTGCGAGGTGAATACAGTGCCCATACTATCCCATAACAACCGTACCCGGTCTCCACGGGCTGCCCTCAATGAAACATACATGTATCCTTCCTCGGGCAGGACGCCTCATAAAACAAAGCCTTCCGGTTTTGAACTAACTCAATCTGACCTAGGTTCTATTGAACTTAATCCTGCATACGTTCTGTGGGAGAAACAATTTCTGTGACCCGAACACCGAAATTTTCATCAATAACTACCACTTCACCTTTAGCGATAAGTTTATGATTCACTAAAATATCCACCGGTTCACCGGCAAGTTTATCCAACTCAATGATAGTACCTTCACCCATTCCCAAGATTTCCTTGATAAGTTTCTTGGTACGACCCAATTCCACGGTCATTTCCATGAAAACATCCATGATAAGACCGATATTTCCCTGCTCTTGAGTCGTTGGATGAGGTGTAAGACCTGGGAACTGTACTGATTGTACCTGCGCTGGCTGTCCTAACATCCCACTATTACCTATACCTGACATACCCCCCCCTCTAGCAGACATAGTACTGTTCCGCGGAGACGACGAAGATCCAACAGCCGAAGCCGTATTTTTATCTAAAGAACGGGCAATACTTTCTGATACCCTAGAACCATATATTTCCCAAAAGGGTTGCGTATTTCCGTCTCCTAGATCAAGCTGATAGAGAGCAGTGGAAAAATCACCCCGAGGTAACGCAACTACCGCTTTAGGCACATTGCTTGCCTCAGGAGAAATCGAGGCAATGGACTTATTACCGGTCTGTTTGGTTAGGGCCGTAATTTGGGTCCCCACTAGGGTGGACACCAACTCTCCAATGACCGAGAGAGCCATAGCGTCCATTTGAATATCCTCTTCCTGAGTCATATGGGCCGCAATAGCCTTGGCCGTGACCTCCCCCATAATAAACAGGTGTTCACCAGGAAAACCGGCGTTAAAATCCGCTTTAACCATGGTAACCATAGGGGGAAGCTGTTCGAGCAACGTATCCTGGTTGGTGAAGGATATCTCTGGCCCCTTGAGGGAAATTTCGCTAGCCGTCAATTGAGAAAAATTGACGGCTAGACTATCCACTGAGGAAACGAGAAAATTTTGCAAAACTTGCCGTTCATGGTCGTTACCTCCCGCAAGTGCTACAGAACTCTCCCCCGCTCCAGCCAATAATGCATCAAGTTCAGCTTGCGAAAGTGTACCGTCACTCATAGCGTTTCCTCCCCATCCGATGCAATCTCTATAAAATCTTCTTGTTTAATTTCCGCGACCTTTTTAATAACCTGGACTGCCATTTTTTTCCCAATGATCCCTGGCCGACAGAGAAATTTCTTTTTATTACCGATATTAAGGGAATAAGGATCTCCCACTTTGGTATTGTATAAACAGATCACATCCCCTGCCCGCAGATCCAATACATCCCGTACCGCTATCTGAATCGTCCCTATCTCAGCTACTACATTAACATCGACACTTGCCAACTTTTCCTTGAGTATATTCAGATTCTCTGTAGTGGTCCCCCGGCGCACCGAGGAATACCAGAACTGGGCTGAAAGTTTACCGATTATCGGTTCAATGGTGAGGTAGGGTATACAGAAATTCATCATCCCCTCGACCTCCCCGACCTTGGTCTCCAGAGTAACCAAGACCACCATTTCCGTGGGAGGTACGATTTGAGCAAACTGAGGATTGGTATCGATCTGACCGAGCCTGGGCCGCAGGTCTATCACCGTAGTCCAGGCTTCCCGCATATTCCCCAAGATACGAACGATAATTCCTTCCATGACCGATGTTTCAATATCTGTAAGTTCGTGCTGGACTTTGGTACCCTCTCCGGTACCGCCAAAGAGGCGGTCAATGATGGAAAAGGTTATGGCAGGATCAATTTCCAGAATGGCGTTCCCTTTTAAGGGATCCATATTAATGATCGCTAAGGTAGTGGGAGTCGGAATAGACCGGATAAATTCTTCATAGGTGAGCTGATCCACCGAGGCCACATGGACATGGACCATACTGCGTAGGTTTGCGGAAAGGGCCGTGGTGGTGAGCCGGGCAAAGGTCTCATGCATGATTGAAACCGTCCGGATCTGTTCTTTAGAGAATTTATCAGGCCGCTTAAAATCATAGATCTTTATTTTACGGATATCTGTCGATGGCTTGAAATCTTCAGTTTCAGTATCTCCAGCGTTAATCGCACTAAGTAGTTGATCTATTTCATTTTGAGAAAGGACTTCGGTCATACCCGTATTCTAAACCATCTCATTTGAAAATTCAATCGAATGGCACCCAAATTACCTAAATTCGATTGCCCTAAACAGCCGATCACCTGAACGGTGCTCGGCTCAATCCTGTCCTGCTACAAAACACCTCGGCCTAGGAATCCTTCCTCTGCCTTATATCTCCATGGCATCAAGCTGGTTAAACAAGATCATCCGTACTTTTGCAGTATTAAGCACCCGGGTATTGAGAAGTTCTATAATCTCCTGTTTTAACCGAGCCTCATTTTCAGGCTGGAGATCCTCCGCATACTTACTACTGAAATAACTCCGTACAAAATCCCGCAATTCATACAAACGCCCGGTTAATTCGGTGGCGGCCTGTGCATTATTTAAATCATACCCGATAATCATATCGACTACCACCGAATAAGGAGTCGGATCCTTGGTACGGGTCCGGATCATACCGATGGCGCTAAACATGGAATACTGAGGCCTAGTCCCAATATACGGGGAATTTTCCGGAACTACGGTCTGAGATCTTCCTCCCTTGTTGAGAATACTATAGGTAATCACTACCACGGTTACGATCAATATCAATGCTCCCAATCCAATCGCTACAAATTTAAGCAAATGGGGCAAGAAAGCGATTAAGCCGGAAATTTTTTTCTTAGAGGAGCCCGCTCCCCCTGGAGAGCCTTCTTCCTGACTCTCAGTTGCTTGTGCATCAGCCATGCCCTGTTACCTCCGCTTTATATTTTTACGCTAAAACCATAAAATAACACTATATACCTATAGGCTTATAAGTGCCCGTCATCCAATATAATAATATCCACCCGCCGATTATAAGCCCGGCCTTCAGGGGTATCGTTTTTACTTATCGGCATGGTATCGGCAAATCCTGCCACCTGAAATCGCTTTTCCTCCACCCCCAGATCCGTCAAATAATGCAATACCGCGATAGATCGGGCCGTGGAAAGCTCCCAGTTCGATTCCCAGGGACCATCCGGGTCTACCGGGACGGCATCAGTATGCCCTTCAATTCTGAATTTCCTACCCTGAAGTTCTTCAGAATTCAAAAGCCCTGCCAGCCGGATCAGGATATCCCGGGTTTCTTCTATGTTGATTCTAGCACTGGCAGGGGCAAAAAAAGCATCTGATGCCAGGTTGATCACCAGTCCCCGTTCATCATGGGTAATCCGGATCTTATTGGATTTCACTTCTGGACTAAAAAGACTCATCGCCCGCCGCAGGGCCTGGCCTAAAACCCGTCCCCTATCCATCGAGGGTAACGAATTGATGGTATTCCCCAAGTCCACACTTTTACCTGCGGATATGGTCTCTCCTCCAGTAGAAGACCCCATCCCTATATTCGAGAGGGCAGAAAGCAACGCGGATATTTGCCCCGGATCTATATCATTCACATCAAAAAGGGCGACAAAAAAACAGAGCAACAAGGTAACCATGTCAGAATAGGTTACGATCCAGTCTCCTTTTGCGGCTTCTGCTTCTTTCTTTTTCCGTGCCATACCTTACCCTTTAAATCCCTCTTCCATAATCAAAGTAAGCCAACCTAATCCCTCAGCACTTCTTGTTCCACCTTCTTCCGGACGACTGGGCTCAGATACGAAAGGAGCTTCGTAGCCAAAACCCGGGTATTTTCCCCAGCCTGAATCGAAAGGATCCCCTCAATTTCCATTTCCTTGACTTTGACTTCCAGGGCATCCCGGGCTTTTAATTTTCCGGCCAGGGGAATCGCAACGACGTTGGCAATCAGCGCCCCGTAGAGGGTGGTCAGTAGGGCGACTGCCATGTTAGGCCCCAAGGAGCTTTTATCTTCCAAGTTTTTCAACATGGCGATGAGGCCGACTACGGTTCCTATCATCCCAAGCCCTGGAGCCACCGTACCCCACATGTTGACCACGGAAATTTTATTCATATGCCGTTCCTGGATTTGGCTCAACTCATTCTCCAGCAGTTCTCGAATGATCGCCCCATCAGTACCGTCTACCACCAGGCGCATCCCTTTCTTCATAAACTCATCGTCCAGGTCTTCTAATTCCTCTTCCAGTGCCAAGAGTCCTTCCCGCCTGGCCTTGTCGGAAAAGGCCAGGAGCTTGGTGATGACCCCCTCCTCATTAAACGTCACATTCTTCATACTGAGCCCGATGGTGGCGAAAAGCCCGACGGTTTCCTGAACAGAGCAAAAGATAAAAAGGGCCAAATACGAACCAACGACGGTCATCAAGAATGAGGGAAAATCCAGGTATATTATGATGGAACCCCCGGAGGTAAAAATGGCCATAACAACCATAGAAAAACAACCGACGATCCCAATTATGGTCGAAAGATTCATATAAGGTACTTACTCCTCGTTTTTGAAGGCTCCAATCTGCCGGCGGTATGCAACGATGCGCTCTATAACTGTCGTTGCGGTCTCCCGCACCACCAGGTACTTTCCAGATAACATTAAAATCGTCGTATCCGGTTTCAATTCCATAGATTCGATCTGGTGGGGGTTGATATAGTATTCGGTTCCATCAAGCCTGGTTACTTTAATCATGTAGGTATACTCGTTATCGCTTGAGGCTCAAGAGTTCTTGCAAGAGCTGATCCGCAGTCTGAATGGTCCGGGAGTTGGCCTGAAAACCCCGCTGGGTAACGATCATGTCGGTGAACTGCTCGGCCATATCCACGTTGGACATTTCCAAGACGCCAGCCCTGATTCCGCCCTTGCCTGCGATTCCCGAAGGCCCAATGTTGGCCGCCCCGGAGTTGGTAGAAACCACATAGGCGTTTTCCCCGGCTTTTTCCAGTCCTCCCTGATTGGTAAAACTGGCCAGGGCAATCTGACCGATGGTTCGGTTTGAGCCATTGGAGTACACCCCGGTGATGATCCCGCTGGCGTCAATCTTGAAATTATCCAGATAGCCCATGGTATACCCATCCTGCATCACCGCCTTGGAGGAACTGGCTTCCGCATATTGGGTAATGGAATTGACAAAGCCCCCCACGGTACCCAGGTTCAGGGCAAAGACTTGACGCACCTGCCCCCCCTCGGCATCGGGATCCGTGTTCTGCACATCAAAGGCCACGTTCATGATCACGTTTCCCGCCTCACCGGATTCGTTTCCTGCTCCATCCACTGCGCTGAGGAGGGTCCCATTATTGGAGAAATTCACCGTGAAGGCCGCGTCGGCCCCTGCTGCTGGCGCCGCTTCCCCCAGCCCGATGGCGGTATTGGTAGCAACCTCGGCCTCCGGATCCACCGTTACCGCGGCGTTCCAGCTATTGGCCGTACCCGGCACCCGAGTAAATTCTACTTGGAGGATATGCTCCTGTCCAAAGGTATCGTAAATTTTGATAGTCGTGTTCCAGGTTCCCCGTTGAATATCCAAGGCCGTGGCCCCTTCGGGAATTTCGGGGATCCGTTTATCCAGGTTACAGGCGAAGTTGACCATGGTGGTGGCCCGGGCCGGATCCTTGGAACCCACCGGGATTATCAGGTCTTCCACATCCCGGGAAACATCCAGGGTCTGCACCCCCTGTACATCCTGAGCCATCCAGCCCTGGACTTTCATCCCATTGGCAGGATTCACCAGGGTTCCTGCTTCATCCACGTTGAAGGCCCCGGCCCGGGTATAATAGAAGTTAGCCCCCTCTTTCAACACAAAAAAACCGGTACCCTCAATCGCTAGATCGGTCCCTACTTGGGTAGATTGAAAGGCCCCTTGGGTATGGACCGTATCAATGGAAGCAACGGACATACCCAGGCCTACCTCTTTAGGGTTTACCCCCCCTAAGTCTTCGGTAGGACGGGAAGCCCCTTGAAGCTGCTGATAGAGGAGGTCCTGAAAATTAACCCGCCCCTTCTTGAAACCCATCGTATTGATATTGGCAATGTTATTACCAATCACATCCATTCTCGTTTGATGATTCTGCAGGCCAGATACACCGGCAAACAATGATCGCATCATATCGCACTTACTCCCTCGCTTAAAGGTTAGCTCGGACTATTCCTCAAATACCTTAATGACCTGGTTCCAGGGATAATATAAACCCTGGACCAGCACTTCAGGGCTATCCCCTCGGGTTACCGCTTTAACGGTACCTTGAATAACCGTATCTTCCACTGCTATTTCCACGGATTTCCCCAGAGAACCAGTCGCTTCGCTCCTCGCCACGAGCGCTGCAAGCCGGGAAAAATCCGTGGCCATGCTGGTCATCTGATCCAGGGTGGAAAACTGGGCCATCTGGGCGATAAATTCTTTATCTTCCATTGGGGCTGTGGGATCCTGATAGGAGAGTTGGGTAATCAGGATTTTAAGAAAATCGTCTTTCCCCAGATTTTGTTGGGGATTCTTCCCCTGGTTTATCTTATGGTTGTGTTCTTTCACCCATTGGGCAATCTCTGCCTGCTCTTGTGAATTCAGCGTCGCATGAAGCTCCATTATTGCTTCCTCCCTAATTATACCAGCATATTGATCGGCATATGTTCTGATGAAACCCCCGTTCCGGTGAGTAGCATCCGCATCCCCGCATCCCCGGTCCTCTCCGTCCCTACATCGTAGGTGGAAGCGGCAAAGCGTTCTGAAAAGAAAGGCCCACCTTCCCCCTCTCGTTGCTGAGGGTTTCCTCCTTTCCCGTCACCCTCCGAGGCCAAGGCCGTATCAAGGCTGGTCTCACCAAAACCCGAATCCTTAAATGCCTGTTCCAAGGAATGGATTTCTCGCTCAAATGCCCGTAGCGCCTCATTACTTTCTACGATGATATGCCCTATTATCTTCTTTTCGGCCAATTCAAGTTGTATCTTTACATTTCCCAGTGATTCCGGTCTGAGGGCAAGCCGTATGGTCCCTTCGCCGCTGTTTCGCAAGAACACCTGGGCTTGCCGAACAATATCGGTACTGAGATTCCGGGAGAGTTCCCGGGAAAGGAGATCTTCGAAATTACGAGTGAGGGCCTTCTCACGGGATGCCGGCACTGCTTCCCGGTCCCGGGCATCGGTGTGCAGGTCAACGAAGAGTTCTACGGTTTTGCTCTCTCCTCCTGATTTACTATCCCCCGCAGCAAGGACCCCCGAAGCAGACTCCACCCCTCCCCGGGAGCGGAGGTCCCGAAGATCCAGCCTATCCCGGCGTTTATCCCGGGTCTTGGCATCGGTATCCGCCTTAAGCCCCTTGCGTACCGGTTCTTCAGCGGTCCCCACACCCTGGCGGGAAGCCAGGGAAAGTCCAAGCTGCTCGACTGCCCCTGCGCTCTGGCTGAGCTTAAGGGGCGAGGGCTTACGAAAAGCTGCCTTTTCATCCCCCGTACTGCCCTGGATATCCCGATTATCCGCCTTGACCTTGGAGAGCCCCCTATTGAGCGCGACTTCCTGAGCCGTCCCTTCGTTCTGTCCAGGCACCTGCTCCGTTGCGCTTGCTGTCCGGGAACCTGCTCCTGGGGAACGGTGGGTCTTGGTCGCCTGAGGCCGTAAGGATCCCTTGCGGTCTTTTGGCAAAAGCCCTTCCTGAAGGCTCAACTGCTTGGGAGCCGGCCCTTCTTGAACAGCCAAGCAGGCAAAAGACCCTTCCCCAGCGGTTTTGTCCTTGCCGCTCTGGAGCAAGTCCGCTCCCCTTTTCCCGGAACCAGCCTTCCCCGCTTCCTCGCGTGCCCCCGCGGCGAGGGAGACCTTTTTTTGCTGCTTAGGGGAATTCCCCTTAAGCGCTTCCCCGGCGAAGGCTTCTGCTGCGTGCTGCCCCTGGAGTTTCCCCATAGCCTTCAGACTAGGGTCAGTTCTACTGGGCTCGCCCAACCCGTCAAGGAGCCGAGCAAATACATCAAGCTTACCCTGTTTACGGGATTTTTCCTGACCCTGCGTGGAGCTAAGCGATGAAGGTTCTCCACCCTTATCTATCCCACTTATTCCCTCAAGGGAACCATCTGAACTGTGCATCTGGAGCGATACCTGCATCATCACCCAGCCTCCTCATCCTATACCTGCTATTACACGTCGACCATTGGGATTTACCATAATGGTGCATTGGTACCCCCTGTCTGGAACTGAATCCTTAACAACCAAACCGGCACGCTCTTCAGTTAAGCGTAGCAGGTCTTCCCACCATCTTCCGCTGTAACGCCGCGGCTCGTTCGGCGGGCAAGAGGGACATCCAATAAGAGACGATAGAGGCGGTTCCTTCTGCCTGAGCGAGCTCTTCGGCTTTCCTGAACACGTCGATAGCATCCTGATCTTCCATCTCGGTAATGATACCCACCGCTTGTTGAGGGGGCATACCGGTCAAGTACCGGGCAACCTGTTCCACATTTTGACTCTTAGTTTCGGCTGCTTGCATCAAGGCGCTGAAAGAAGTCTCCCGTTCATCCAGGGCTTTCTGCCGCTCTTCCAATGCCTGAGCCATCTGTTCTATTTCACCCCGTCGACTCTGCATATCCTGTTCCTGTTTTTCCAGTTCCAGCATACGCAGTTCCAAGGCTTCCAATCGTATGGCCAGGCGTTCCGCGTCCAGGGACAGGAACTCATCCTCCTCCAGGGTATTACTGCTCCGGCCTTCCTTGCCTATGAAACGATAGAACGGGGATAACAGGGTCTTAGCATCGATCACATTAAGATAATCGAACCACACGAATCCTCCTCCCACAAGCACCATGATGAGCAGTAAGAGCACGATTATTTTGCCAAGAACCCGGGATCTTCCGAATGAGGCCACCTCAATCTCCTTATGTACTATTATTAATCGGTTAAAAAAAACAATTCTTTAGGCTCCCTACGCTCACGTGAGCCTCCAGAACTTCCCACCAGGGCTTTAGCGTTCCCGGATATCTTCCAATTCCGTTTCAGGCATGGTTTGTATGATGGCTTCTATCGCTTCAGAGCTGATACCGGATATTTTACAGGTTCCCCTACGGTGGGTGAGGTTATCCCCTTCAGCGGAAACAAAAGACACGATGTTGCCCCCCCTTTCAGCGATGGCTCCGGCCAGTTTCGCCAACTGGCCTGGTCGTTCCGTCATGGACAGGGTAATCCGTACCCCTGGATGACGAGCGCCGAAAGCATTGATAAATACCTGGAGGATATCCGTCCCGGTGATAATGCCCACCAAGAGGGGGCCTCGCATCACCGGAAGGCAGCTAATATCCTTATCCACCATGATCCGGGCAGCTTCCTCCACCACCTCCTGTTCCTCCACGGTGATGACCTGCCTTACCATGATTTTCTCGACCTTAAGCTTGGAAAGGAGATAGCTTATCTCATATATATCAAGGCTCGTGGCTGAGGACGGACCGGCCTTGAGCAGGTCCTTGCGGGTTAGGATGCCGATAAGCCGGTGGTTCTTATCGAGTACCGGCAGACGGCCTATTTTTTCTTTATCCATGAGGGATCTGGCATCGTGTACCGAAATATCAGGATGCACAAAGACTGGATTCTTGGTCATAATACGGCTGATTATCATGGGACCCTCCATTTATGTAGATACCTATAGACTAGGTATGGGTATACCTCAAAGTACCGTTTTTTGGGGCAGAGCTCAAGGGTATACCCAGGAGCCCTCAGGTCATCGGCGTTGACCCCATGGCGCTTAGGATCAAACACCCTCTGCCCCAGTCAAGCAGCCGGTCATGAGGCAAGCGGTTTTTGCGGGAGAATTCATTGACAATTGCTTCGCGGGGTGATATTATTGATAACTATGCAAAGGACTGGCTTTGGCAGCGGCTGGGCAAAAACGTTTTTTCGGGAGAGCAGACATTGACATTCCTTGAGACATGTGATATACTAGGAAATATGGGGTTGAAGAATATGTTTGCGTCCGGCGGCGCCGAATGCCGGGGACGCAAAAACAGAGATAAACTGAATGTTGCACACTTCTTGCAGCACGACAGTTCCGCAAATGAGCGGTGGCGTCTTGCCGATAAATTCTTATACCCCCCCCAAAAAAATATTACTATATAAAACCAATTTTTGACATTCCCCGTGTTGTCTCGCCTCTGCGGTTTGTGGGAACGCAGGTTTCTCTTCGTATATATCCCTGCCATGGGGCAGGAGCATATATAATATTTTATAAGGAGGGAGTTTTATGAGAAAAACTCTTCTGCGAAGCTCGCTGTTAGGCTTTGTAGCTGCGGTGCTGTTGCTGGCAGGCTGCGAATCACCCACTTCTTTTGATGTGTCTTATGGAAACATCGGAAGCGTCCAAAACCTTAAGGTCACACCCTACACCGGCGTAAACCTTTTGACATGGGATCCTGTAGCCGACGCCGATACGTATAATATTTACCGGAAGGAGAAGCCGGCGGATAAGGACTGGGGCGAGTTTGTGGAACTCAAGTCCAATATTTCCGCCATCAATTATCCGGATATTATCAAAGACGACAACATCCTGACGGACAGTTCCGAGTATACCTACCGGGTAATCGCCAAGTCGAGGAATGAGGTGTTAAGTAGCAGCTCCACCGAAGTGTCCTACAAGACCGATACCGCCAAGTTCCCCGCCGCCACTCCACAGTTCCCCAGCAAAGGCACGGCTCTGAGTGTCACGATTACGGACGCCACGATCCAGGCGGACAATACCTACGGCATCGCGACCCTAACCTGGACGGCAAGCATTGATAACCCCGCTATTGAGTATAAGGTGACTTCCTCTAATAATAACCAATGGGGCATCCAGGAGGGAACAACGGTAGCAACGCAGAGTATAAACAACACCGGATTTGCTGACGCCCAGATACTCGCTTCCTTCACCACCGGCTATTATCCCGCAAGCGCGGCGGTGTATGTCGACCCTGTAGCGTACAATGTGCAGCACTTGGATAGCATAACCGATGTAAGTATTACGAGCGCTACTCGAACCGGCAACACTAACCAAGCTATCATTACCTATACCAAGGTAACGGGAGCGACCGCTTATGTCTTGCAGAAAGCACTGTCCAACAACAACGTCGCCGGCGTTCTCACCTGGGAAGATGTAGGCACCACCGGAGCGGTTGACCTGGGTACCTCCTATCAAGTAACCGACACCGTCACCCCGGAGAGGTGGCAATACCGCTTGTTCGTGCGGACCGCCAATGGTATCAGCCAGCCTAGTTATTTTATGGTCAGTAAAGTAACTGAATCCGTAACCGGTTATGCCTCTGCAAGCCGCCAATTGAAGACCGCCGATTCAACAACCGATGATCTCGACAACGCTATCTACGAGATTGACTTCTCCATTTCTGATGTTACGGAAGGCGCAACCTATCGGCTTCAATACCGGAAGATCGGTACGTCCAATCAGGACAACGCGAATGACGTTGCCGAAGTTGGCGAGTGGACTCTTGGTCCCAGCGTTACCCCCACAGGCGCCGACCTTAGCAACAAAAAATTCCATATCTACTTTACACCGCCCGCTCAACGGCAAGGGTAT
>JAITJS010000047.1 GCA_031278815.1 Treponema sp. | reverse complement strand
AGATGAGCAAAGCCCCGGTGGTTACTGAGTGGGGTACCCTGGTGTCTGGGTTCCTCCCCATCGTTAAAGACGGGAAGGTGGTAAGTATTCTGGGCCTGGATTATAACGTGTCCTTTGTACATGCCCTGGAACAGCGCGCCCAAATCGCCCTGATCATAACCCTGCTTATCGTGATCCTCTATGCAGGGGTTATCGCCTATATCGTTTCTGCCTCCCTCATTAAGCCCATAAAAGAGGTGGAACATATTGCCGGCTCTCTGGCAGAGCTCAATTTCGATGTGGCCATAGCCAGTTTGCGAGAAGACGAACTGGGAATCATGCAGAAATCCCTGCTCCATATCCGGGACAGCCTCCAGAAAGCCATAGGCAGTCTCCAGAATCATCTCTTGAAAATGACCAACACCGGCAAGAGCCTCAACGTCATCGTCAACCAATCCTCCGAGGCGCTGGAGGTGATCAACAGTTCCATGGAGACCGTCCAGACCAAGGCGAATTCCCAGCTCCAATCGGTCCAGCAAACCGCGGGTTCTGTCGCGGACATCATTACCTCTATCCAATCCCTGAACCAGGCAGTCCAGACCCAAAAAGACCATATTACCCAGTCATCTGCGGCCATAGAAGAAATGGTAGCCAACATCGCCTCTATCCGCTCGGTGGCTACTCGGGCCGGGGAAACCACTACCATCTTAAGCACTTCCTCCGAATCAGGGCATAAGCTCTTGTCCCGGCTTTCCGAGGAATTGACAAGGATCCATACCCGATCCGCAGCCCTCCAGAACGCAAACCAGACCATTGCCAATATCGCGGCCCAAACCAATATTCTGGCCATGAACGCGGCCATAGAAGCGGCCCATGCAGGAGAAGCGGGAAAGGGGTTTGCCGTGGTGGCCGGGGAGATCCGTAAACTGGCGGAACTTTCCAGCAAAGAGTCTGAGGCTATTTACGCAGAAATCACCGCTATGGAAAAGGCTATTGACCGGATAACTACCGTCTCTGAAGAAACCTTGCATACCATGGATAGGATTTTCAAAGAAATAAACGCCATGAACGCCTCCTTCAGCATCATTCATAACGCGGTGGAGGAACAGGCTGCCGGAGGAAGCCAGATTCTGCAGGGCTTAACCGTTATCCAAGACATGACCGAGCAGGTCCGGGAGGGAACCGGGGCCATACAGCAGGGGAGCGCGGTGATCCATAACGAGATCGAATCCCTCCAGGGGATCTCCCATGAGGTAACAGAACGAGTCCATGAGGTGCGGCTTGCCAGTCTGCATATAGCCGAATTCATGGATAAGGCCAAAGGACTAGCCGTAGAAAGCCATGGATAATAAGGAGATAGGGGCAATCTTTCAACTCTTCGATAAAGTCTTCAAATGCCTCATGAGACTCTCCGATAGGGCCATTATCCACTTCATCAATGGGCTGTTCGGTACCCAGTACCCCCCGGACAGTAAGCTTACCCGTCCGGGGACGGAAACGGTGAATCCCTATCTGAAACATTCCTTGGCGGATATGGTAATGGTGATTAATAGGGAGTATTCCTATGTGCTTGAAGCCCAGATCAAGAACGACCCCGATATGGGGGTACGGATATTACAGTATATGCTGAACGAGGGATGGCGGGGCGCTCAGGTAGAGGGGTCGGGCATTCGGATAAGGCTGCCTGCGGCCCGAGTCATCTACTGGGAAACCAGTAAAGGGACGCCTGACAAGGAGCGGATCTGTTTTGAATTTCCCGATGGACATACATATATCTATGAGGTAGTGAGTTTTAAATTTCCAGAATATAGTGTTGGGATGTTGGAAGCGGGGGATCTGGGACTGTTGCTGCCCTTTTGTATGCTGAAGTATCGGAAGGCCGTGAAAGGGGCTAAGAGCCGGGAAGCACGGGAAGCGCTGGCAAAGGAGGTGGGAGCGCTTATTGAGGAAGTGGTAGGAGCGGTAAGGAGGAGTGAGGATCGGGGGAGGATGAGTCATTGGGATGGGGAGAATGTATTACGATTGATCCGGCGTATGCAGAGGGAACTATATGGGGGATATAAAGAATTTAGAGAGGTGGAATGTATGTGGGAAGATATAGAAGTAATAGACTATGAGGGACTTATGAGGAAGGCAGAGGAAGCCGACCGGAAGGTAGAACAAGCGATCCAGGAGAAAGAGCAAGCCACTTGGAAGGCAGAGCAAGCCGCCCGGAAACTCCGGAAGATGGGGGTATCCGAGGAACAGGTGGTCGCTGCAGGACTGTTGGAAATTGCTGAACAGTGAAGGCGGTATAACCCAGAAAGAAATGGGGTCAGACCCTTGGCGGTAATTATCCCTTTAGCTGGTGGGAACTTAAGGATGTATGGGGTAAAGAAAAATACACCTACGGAGAGGTACCCTCAGACAAGGGGCGATTGTAAGGGGACAACAGGAAAAAGAATATGCTGGAAAAAATTGGTATCATCGGCATGGTTATTTTTGTACTCCTTTCAGGAGAGCTGTGGCTCTATAGAGATATGTTCAGCTTCACCCCGTGGAAGACCACTGGGACCTTGAAATTGGTGGCCTATGGAACCGGAAACGGACCTCGTATAGGGATCATTGAAAACGCCCATGCATCAGTGCTGGTGCTGAATGGTGAAAAAGAACTGCTTTACCAGTTGCATGCTAAACCTCATGCAGCCCAATCATTTACCCGGGCAGAAAGCCTCCAGTTTGATGAGGATAATAACCTGTATATCCTGGATACCCATTTCGGCGGTTTTTTTGAAGAGAGCTATGAACGGATACTGAAGTATACCGCGGACGGGATGTTTCTGGATGAAATCTACCGTTATGGGTATATTAACGAAGATTTCAGTATCACCCAAGGAAAGCTACGGGGTATGTCCTATTACCAAGGCGCCCTCTATCTGGTCCGTTTGGGAGACCAGGGTTTCTGGCTCGAACAGGTTCAAACCACCGGCACAGGAACCATCAAAGGCATCGCTTTTGTTGAGTACCCCCAGGCATTCCGTGAGCTAGGGTATGCCGGGATCCATGCGGAACAACAGCGGCTTACCCTTATCACCACGGCGGGGCTTATTAAGCAATACGATTTTTCTGGAACCCTTACCGGTACCTGGGCGGGGACGGCCCAGGATAGTCTACCCTGGGGGGTAACATGGGGGCAGGATACGAGGATTATATACACGGATCTCTCCAGCGCTGAGATTGTCCTGCTTGATCCTACAAGCGATACCCGGCAGGTTCTGTTTGCCGGAGACAAAGCCCATCCCTATTACCTCCTGGAGGCGACCCCTGCAGGGCTTTTCGCGGTTTCCTTCGGGGATACCCTGCTTATACGCAGCCAAGAGGGGGCCTGGGAGACCTTGGATGCCTATTCCTATGATTCATGGGTCCTCTTAAAACGGAAGATCCTCTTTGCCCTGTGTCTCCTGGATATTCCCCCCTTCCTCGTGTCCCTGGCGGTGCTCCTGCGTATGCTGGTAAAGCTGCACCGGACTAAAGCCGGGACCTTAATCTTCACCTTGGGAATAAGTATCACCTTGGGAGGGGTCATTGCTTCGGTTCTCATTATAAATAAGATGCAAGAGCAGTATAACGAAAGTACCTTCACAGGGCTTGAAAATATTTCCCGTTTCATGGCAAGCAGGGTAAACGCCACCCTGTTGAATTCCCTGGCTTCTCCCCGAGACTACGACCGCGAAGATTACCAAGCCTTACAGGACCAACTCCATGATGTATTTGCTCAAACTCAATGCAAAGGGAAGCGGGTATATCAGCGGATATGGAAGATCCAGGATGGGATCCGGTATGTCCTGTACGATCTCGAAAGTTCCCTAGGTGTATTCTATCCCTATGCCCAGGATGGAGAAGCAGGCTCTCGGAATGAGGTCTTGGAGACCGGATTCTATGTGCAGGGGATTGAGGTAAATGCCAGCGGTCGGTGGCTTTATACCTGTGGCCCCATAGTGGATACCGCCGGTACCGTAGCGGCCTTGATCGAGACCGGCTATGATCTGGGCTCGGTTCAAGAGGAGCTACGAAACATCTTCATAAAGATGTTGGTCATGGTTGGGGTGGTTCTCCTGGGGGCCCTTTGGTTCTTGATCCTCTGTTTGCTTATACTAAGCGGCAAGAAGCAGCCCCGGCCCTCAGTATCCGGGCTTCTTGAAACGGCGGCCCCCCTTCCTAGCGGATCCTCTCAGCAGTGCCGGTCATACCCTCCCGGGTGCGTGGATTGAAGAAAGAAACAAAATATGCCGTATGTTCCGTTGCTGTCATTCCCTTTGTTTCATCATGGTCTATTACCTCCGCAGGGGCATGAATAAATACCCGTATCATATAATATAACCCATTGCCGGTATTTATCGTACAAAAATCGTACTCAAACTAATGCTGGCGATTGGTAGGGTAAAAAGTCTTGTACTCCATCCGGTACAGGCAGGCATCCTGGATCCTCTTGCATAATGTAGAAAACCTTGCTATATTCTACCAATATAATGGGTTTGTTATCTTTTTCTTCATCACGCAGTATCTGAAAGAATCTAAAGGAACTAGAGCAACCGTTGACGGCAGAGCCGTAAAAAAGGGGAAAAACTATCCCTGGAAGAGACAAGGAGTATCACACACTATGGGCATCGACATTACCAAGATGCGAAACATTGGCATCAGTGCGCATATTGATTCGGGTAAAACAACCCTTTCGGAGCGCATTTTGTTCTATAGCAATAAAATCCACGCCATCCACGAAGTTCGGGGGAAAGACGGGGTAGGGGCCACCATGGATCACATGGACCTGGAACGGGAACGGGGCATCACCATTCAGTCCGCTGCCACTCAGGTGAGCTGGAAGGAGTATACGATAAACCTGATCGACACCCCCGGCCACGTGGACTTTACCATTGAGGTGGAACGGTCTTTGCGAGTTTTGGACGGCGCCATCCTGGTGCTCTGTGCGGTGGGAGGGGTTCAGTCCCAGTCCATCACCGTGGATAGGCAGCTCAAGCGCTACCATGTGCCCCGGATCGCCTTCATCAATAAGTGCGACCGTACCGGGGCCAATCCCTTCAAGGTGCGTTCCCAGCTTCGGGAGAAATTGGGCCTTAATGCGGTGATGATCCAGATGCCTATCGGTCTTGAAGATCAGCTCGAAGGAGTGGTGGACCTCATCACTATGCAGGCAGTGTATTTTGACGGCGACCAGGGGAATGAACTCCGGTATGAGGATATTCCCTCGTCCCTCCTTTCGGAAGCCACCACCTACCGGGAAGAGCTCTTGGAAGCGGCCTCTATGTTTTCCGACGAACTGGCGGAACAGTACCTAGCTGGAGGAACGGTCTCTGAAGAACTGCTCCGTTCCAGTATCCGCAAAGGCACCCTTTCCGAAGCCTTTGTACCGGTGATGATCGGTTCGGCCTATAAGAACAAGGGTATCCAAACCCTGCTGGACGGGGTGAAGGATTATCTGCCTAATCCCACGGAAGTGAAAAACTACGCCCTGGATCTGGACAAGAACGAAGAGCGGCTGGAACTCTCGGCAGATGAAAAGATGCCCACCGTGGCCCTAGGCTTTAAGCTGGAAGACGGCCAATACGGTCAGCTTACCTACGTCAGGATTTACCAAGGGTCCCTCAAGAAAGGGGAAGAACTGACCAATACCCGGTCCCGGAAGCGGTTCAAAGTGGGAAGGCTCGTGCGGATGCATGCGGACAGCATGGAAGACATCACCGAAGGGGCTCCGGGGGATATTGTGGCCCTCTTCGGCATTGACTGCGCTTCGGGGGATACCTTCTGCGGCAGCGGACTCAACTACGCCATGACCTCCATGTTTGTCCCGGAACCGGTTATCTCCCTGGCTATCACCCCCAAAGATAAAAAGTCCGCAGACCAAATGGCCAAGGCCCTGAACCGCTTTACCAAAGAAGACCCCACCTTCCAGACCTATGTGGACCCTGAATCCAACCAGACTATCATCAAGGGTATGGGCGAGCTGCATCTGGAGGTCTACATTGAACGGATGCGCCGGGAATACCGGTGCGAAGTGGAAACCGGGATGCCCCAGGTGGCCTATCGGGAAGCCATTACGGCGCGGGCGGATTTCAACTATACCCACAAGAAGCAGACCGGTGGGTCCGGCCAATACGGGCGGGTTGCGGGCTACATGGAACCTTTTGCCGAGGGAGACTACGAGTTTGTGGATAGTATCAAAGGCGGGGCCATTCCCACGGAATTCATCCCCAGTTGCGATAAGGGATTCAAGGAAGCCCTGAAACGAGGAAGCCTTATCGGGTTTCCCATTGTGAATATCCGCTGTCTCATCAATGACGGCCAGTCTCACCCCGTGGACTCCTCAGACATTGCCTTTCAAATGGCCGCTATCGGGGCCTTCCGGGAAGCCTATCACAAGGCCAAGCCCTGCATCCTTGAGCCTATTATGAAGGTGGCCGTAGAGGGTCCCACCGAATTCCAGGGCAACATCTTTGCCTCGATCAACCAGCGCCGAGGCATCATCTTGGCCTCCACCGAAGACGGTACCTTCTCCCGGGTTGAAGCGGAAGTCCCCTTGAGTGAAATGTTCGGGTATTCGACGGCCCTGCGGTCCTTGACCCAGGGTAAGGCGGAGTTTACCATGGAATTTGAGAAGTACGGGAAGGTCCCGGCAAGCATTTCCGAGGCTCTTATCAAGGAGTATGAGGAAAAGCGCAAGAAAGAGCTGCAACAAAAATAGCTAAAAAAGGGAGAAAAACATGATTAAAGACGAACTCATCCAACGCAGTCCGGTTCGGGTTTTTGAGCAGTCTATCCGGGGCGGACTGGCTGCGGGGGAACTAGGCCTCATTGCTTCCCAGAGCGGTATCGGTAAGACCTCGGTGCTAGTTCAAATTGCCCTGGATAAGCTCTTACAGGCCAAGAAGGTCATTCACGTATCCTTTACCCAGCATACGGATTATGTATTGGCCTGGTATGAAAATATTTTCGCCGAATTCATTAAGAAAGAAAACCTGGAAAACATGGCGGACATTAAGAACGAGCTTATCAAGAACCGGGTCTTGATGAATTTTAACCAAGAGGGTATTGCCACTGAGCAGATCCTCCGGAGCCTTAGGGCCTTAATTCGAGAAGGAGCTTTCAAAGCCGAATCCCTCATCGTGGACGGTTTTGACTTTACCCGGGGCACCCGGGAGCATTTTATCGCGGTAAAGGAATTCGCCCAAGAGCTTGGGCTTTCGATCTGGTATAGCTGCAACGTCAAGGGGGAGGACCAGCCCGGCATTCCTTCTCTCATCAAGGACTATGCGAACCTGCTCGATGTGATCATTGTTCTGGAGCCGAAGTCGGATTATATTGCCCTCTCGGTATCCAAGGATCGGGAGGCCTATGATCCTCCGGCATTGGCCCTGCGGCTGGATCCCCGGACACTGCTGATTCTCGAAGGCTAAGCGGAACAGGGCGGATATCTAGGAAGGGCGGCGCAGCACGTACCGCTCGATAATATCCGCCACCCCGTCATCATCGTTGGACCGTTCCGTAACATAGGCGGCCATCTCTTTAAGCCGTTCATCCCCGTTTACCATAGCCACCCCCAGCCCGGCCCAGCGAATCATCCCTGCATCGTTCATAGAATCTCCGATAGCCAGGACCGTTTCCCGAGGAATCCCCTGTTGTTCTGCCACCTTTGCCAAGGCGGTCCCTTTATCGGTCTTGGGGGGAAGGATCTCCAAGAAATAAGGCTTGCTGGTCAAGAGGCTTACCTCCTCCCCTACATAGGTCCTCAAGAGGCTTTCCAAGGGAGCGAGGATCATGGGGTCTCCAGGGATGAGCAGCTTGTGGCACCCGGCCGCGATCATATCCCTGAAATTGTCCGCCACGACCTGGCGCAGCCCGGTGAGCTTCTGGTCATAATCGGCAAATTCATTGGACTTTGATACATACATGATATCATTTTCGTACAATTGCACTGGAAAACCTTCAGCATGGGCCAGATCAAAGGCAATGAGGGCACGCTCAGGGGGTATACGGATTTCATAGATGATTGTTCTCGTACTGCTCTCTTGGATAATCGTCCCGTTGTTACAAATGAGATACCCCGGCCGTTTGTGCATCCCCAGAAACCGGACAAACCGATCCATCGCCGCAGGGATCCTGCCAGAAGCCAGTACCACCACAATACCGGCTGCTTCTGCTCGTTTAATCATATTCCTGGTCCGATAGGAAATACTTAAATCCGACCGTAAAAGGGTATCATCCAAATCCAGGGCAATCATGCGTATGGGTGTCATTGTCTAAAAATACCCCCTTGTGAGCTGCTATTCAACAGTAGCAATTTCTCATAGTATATCATAGAGATTTTTAAAATGTCAAATTGGGAAAAAAATTCTATACTTACTATGAGTTCTCTGTAGCTGGGTATATCATGGGTAAAACATACGTTTTCGTAAATCAAAAAGGAGGAGTGGGTAAAACCACTTCCGCGTTGAATATAGGGGCCTTTCTCGCACGAACCGGAAAATCAGTGCTGCTGGTTGATTTTGATTCTCAGGCAAACCTCTCAAGCGGGCTGGGGTTCCATAGGGTTAAACCTGGGGTGTATGAGTTGATTTCCGGGACGGTTTCTCTTAAAAAGACCATCCAGAAAACCTGTATCCCGAACCTGGGGATAATTCCTGCGGACCTGGACCTTTCAGGAGCCGCAGTGGAACTTATCAGTCAGCCGGAACGGGAGTTTTTTCTGAAAAAAGCCCTGGAGCCGGTACGGACCGAGTACGACTATATTTTGGTTGACTGTCCTCCATCCTTAGGCGTTCTTACCCTCAACGGCCTGGTGGCTGCGGATGCGGTGCTCATCCCGATGCAGTGTGAATATTTTGCCCTGGAAGGACTCTCCCTGCTGATCAAGGCCATAAGACGGATCCAGAAGACCCTCCATCCCTCCCTGCGGATGGGGGGTATTTTCTTCACCATGTACGATTCCCGAATCCGCCTTTCCCAGGAGGTGGCAAAGCAGGTGAGCGCCTACTTTAAGAACGCGGTTTTTTCCACGGTCATTCCCCGAAATGTCCGGCTCTCCGAAGCTCCTTCCCACGGCATACCCATCTCGGAATACGATCCTGCTTGTATTGGGGCAAAAGCCTATAAGAACTTGACCGAGGAGGTGTTGCAACGTGACGCCTAAGCAGCGTTTGGGGAAGGGCTTGGACGCCCTGCTTCCCCTCGAAGATGCATTGAACCCTGCGCCTCATTCCGGGGAAGTCCTTCTCCCCCTGGCAAAACTCCGGGCTAATCCCCAGCAGCCCCGCAAGCACTTTGACCCGGCTAGCCTGCGGGAACTGGCGGACTCCATCCGGGAACATGGGATCATACAACCCCTCATTGTGGAGGAGGGTGGAGACGGAACCTACATCATCGTAGCAGGGGAACGCCGCAGCCGGGCTGCGGCTCTGGCAGGGCTCACCGAAGTGCCGGCCCTCATCCGCGCTTACACCGATGAACAACGCATGGAAGTTTCCCTCATCGAAAACATCCAGCGGACCGACCTTAATCCCCTGGAAGAGGCGGCGGCCTATAAACAGTTGCTAGACCTCACCGGTCTTTCCCAAGAGGAAGTGGCGGTCAAGGTTGGTAAAAACCGTTCCACCGTGGCTAATGTTCTTCGGCTCCTCAAGCTACCTCCGGCTATACAGGAAAGTCTTGCCCGGGGCGAATTGTCTTCTGGCCATGCCCGGGCTTTGCTTACCCTGGTCAATCCGCTTCAGCAAGCGGATTTGTTCCATCGGATCATTGCATCAGGTCTTTCAGTCCGGGAAGCAGAACGCCTGGCTACCGCAAGTAACCGGGAGACCCCGCCACCCAAAGCCATCTCGTCCCGGGATCCTGCATTGACCGAACTGGAAGCCCAATTCATCGAATTCCTGGGGACCAAGGTTTCCATTGAGGGGGACCTCAGGCGGGGCACTATCCGCATTGAGTACTACTCCATGGAAGATCTGGATAGGCTCCATGAGCTTTTGGGGAAATAAGGGAAGCACATGCGTATGGGGTTGTCCAATAAGTAAGGGCGGCCCCTTCATTTATCCTCCCGCAAGACCCTATACAATCTCCCCATGAGCAAAGGAAACCTCATGCTATTTATCCTTCCCGGATATTCCCCCGATTTAAACCCGGACGAATCGGTGTGGTCTCATGTAAAACATCATACGGTAGGGAAAAAGATACTAACCGGTCCCGACCAGTTTAGGAAAATTGTATGTTCCGCTTTACGCTCATTGGCGCGTAATACAAATATTATCATTAATTTTTTAAAAAACCATCTTTGCATTATGCTATGCGTACGTAGTTGTGAAAAGATTAGTAGATAATGCAACACTTACAAGATACCCCGTCCTTCAGGGTGAAGGAGGTTCATTTAATCTCTGGGGTCCTATAGACCTCCGAACGGCTTGCCTATCGGTAAAAAGGTTCTGCCGAAATGGTTGTTCAGGACATTTGCGCCGCTGCCATAAAACGAAAGTATGGCTATCGCCAGTTCCGAAATTGCCGCGAGTATATGAAAGGGCTCCGCCAGCGCGCTTTCGTGGAACAGATTACTTATGAGCAGTCCCCAAAAAAGCAACGAGATGAAGACGAATATGGCGAACAGAACCTTGTTGGTCCGCATCGCCCCTATCGTGAGAAATACCGTCATGATAAAATAACCGAGAAAAGCGAACCCCATTTGCCGCGTGTCGATACTGGAATAAAGCACGTCTCCGAGCGCCCCCATCTGGATCAGCCACGATAACGCCATGCTTAGCCAAAACAGGCTATACGCGCAGAAGGCCGTCCCGCCGAACACATTGCCGTTTTTATAATCCAAAATCCCCGCCACAAGTTGCGCCAGCGCGCCCAGAAAGATCGCCCAGGGAACTATGAGCGAAAGTCCTTCTGTGATTCCCAGTTTCTGGCTTGACGCCACCAGGGTCACAATCGCCAGACCAAACAGGCCCAGCGCGGATGGATCCGTGTGTTTTGCTTCGGACATCATATTTCTCCTTTACTTCTTTAATAATGGAGTTATCTACTGTTTTAAGTGTATGACTACAATACTCATATTGTCAACGATTTTTTGGAAACGTGTCGTTAACAAGTGATACGTTCATCCCTAAGGCTAACGAGGGAACGCGAACTGCAGGTTCGCCGATCACCCCCCTCGTATATAGTAGGAGGATGAATATATAATGAGTACAAAAGAACTGTCAAAGATAAAGAGGCGGCGCGACCTGTACTTTGCTATCCTCATAGCGGTAGGTACCAGCGTTTTGGGCTATATCGCCTTGCGAGGTATTCCGGGTTATCCTGGTTTAGTAAAGAAATAATAAACAAACAAACGATAACAGGCTTGACCTCCGTGTAATAACTGTGTATTTTATCTTGCAGATATATACGTTATCTTCGGGTTTTTCAAATGGGACCGGAAAGCCGTATGTCGTTATATATTTAGTCATTACTTGTCACATAACGACATAAACGGTGAACTTTGGAAAGTAGAGGGGCCCACTCATGGAGTGCCCGATTCAAGCAGGCCCTCAAGCCGCACTCGGACCGTCTGGATAAACTCCCGGCTATTCAGGATTTCCGGGCGAATCCCCGCACAAAGCCCCGCTACATCCTGGGTCATCTTCCCGGCTTCAATCACCTCCAAGGATGCCCGTTCCAGGGTATGGGCAAAGGCGATGAGCGGCGCGGTTCGATCCAGTTCCCCCCGTTTCCGTAACGCCCCGGTCCAGGCAAAGATGGTGGCTACGGGGTTGGTCGAAGTTTCTTCACCCTGCAGATGCCGGTAATAGTGCCGGGTAACCGTCCCGTGGGCTGCCTCGTATTCGTAATTACCCATAGGACTGACCAGCACGCTGGTCATCATCCCCAGGGAACCAAAAACACTGGACACCATATCACTCAGTACATCGCCGTCGTAGTTCTTGCAGGCCCAGACAAAGCCCCCGGCAGAACGGATGGCCCGGGCAATCGCATCATCGATCAAGGTATACCGGTAGGTGATACCCGAAGCCGTGAAGGAATCGTGATACGCGGCCTCAAAGGTCTGCTGAAAGATCTCTTTAAAGGTGTGGTCGTATTGTTTGGAAATCGTATCTTTAGCGGCGAACCAGAGGTCCTGCTGTTTGTCTAAGGCATAGCGGAAACAGGCATGGGCAAAGGCCCTTATGGAACTATCCTTGTTGTGGATACCCTGTAGGACCCCAGGGCCCTCAAAGTCGCAGAGCCCTTCCTGCCAGGTCTTACCCTGGGTATCGGTGAAGACCAGCTTCGCGGTTCCCGCAGCAGGCACCCGGTATTCCACCCCTTTGTATATATCCCCATAAGCATGCCGGGCAATGGTGATGGGCTTTACCCAGGTGGGGATCACCGGTTTAATACAACTCACCAGAATCGGCTCCCGGAACACCGTACCGTCCAGGAGCGCCCTGATGGTGGCATTCGGGCTTTTCCAGAGATGGGTGAGGTGGTATTCTTCCTGCCGCTGGGTATTCGGGGTGATGGTGGCACACTTAACCCCCACTTGGTACCGCAGAATCCCCTTCCCTGCATCAATCGTAACCTGATCCCCGGTTTCCTCCCGATGGGGGAGACTGAGATCGTAATACTCGGTCTTCAGGTCTATAAAAGGGTAGATCAAGGTTTCTTTGATCCAGCCCCAGAGGATCCGGGTCATCTCATCCCCGTCCATTTCCACAATGGGGTTTTGCATGAATATCTTCGCCATAACAACGCTCCTTATGGTGGCGTCCTGCAATGCGCTACGCGCACCGCGCTCCGGTAACCTGGTGGAATTCGTCTAATAATGCATCTTGCAGCCGCCGTAACAACTCCGGAGCTTTTCCCCCTGCCTCATAGCCGTCGATGTGGCTCGCGGACATGCAAAAGGTGGAGGCGCTGGAAATCATAACTTCATCGGCTCCGAACAGTTCCTCCAGGGTAAAGGGCCGTTCATCTATGGGGATGCCCAGTTTCCCGCACTGAGTGATGATGTGCCTTCGGGAGATCCCCGGGAGGATCAGATTATCCAGGGGGGCTGTGCAGAGGGTCCCGTCTTTCAGGATATGTACATTAGAATGGGATCCTTCGGTTACCCGGTTCCCCCGATGGAAAACCGCTTCCGTACAGCCCGCCTGTTTTGCCTTTTCACTGGCCAGCACATTGGGCAAAAGATTCAAGGTTTTGATATTACAGTGGAAAAACCGGGTGTCTTCCACGGTGATAAGCCGTATCTTTTGATAAATATCCGGCAAGGTGAGGGGTTTAAGCATCACCCAGAGATTAGGGCTCGTCTGTTCCGGGAACGCATGGGTCCGGGGGGCCGTACCCCGGGTCATCTGCCAATACACGAATTGGGTGGGACTATCCACCTTATACACCAGGGTATACAAAAGCTCGGCTAATTGGGGCTTGGTAATCGCCGGAGTCATAGACAGCAAGGCCGCGCTGTTAAAAAAGCGATTTACGTGTTCTTCCAGGGCAAATATGCGGTAATTTGCGCTGACCGTTGCCTCATAGACCCCGTCTCCAAACCAACAGGCCCGGTCGTTCATCGGTATTCGTAACTCATCCAGGAGCCCAATCTCTCCATTATAATATCCAAGGGTTTCCATAGGGGCATCCTAGCATAAACCGACAAGGGCCGCTATACCCAGGGCCAGGGCCTCTGGATGTATTGGGACTATGGCAAGGGGGCACTTGATCACGGTCCAAACCCTCGACCCCCTCTGGTTCCCCCGGTTTCTTGTTTTGATTATAGCCGTACCACCCGGAATTTTTCTATTATCTAGGTGTAACTATAAAATGAGACCGGTCCTTTTATAGTATGAAGCTTTGTCTCCATCTACCTGATAGAATTTAAAGATAGAAAAAGATAGAAAAGGCTGCATACTATTTGATTATATAGGTGCAAAGGAGCTGAGATGATACGACGGATGTTCCTCAGCGGTGCTGTATGGGGCGTGCTTTTGTTTTTATACCCCTGGGTCCGCGGAGTAGCGGAGGAAGTATCTCCGGTATTGATCCTATCCCTGGACCAGGCAGTGGAAAAGGCGGTAGCCCACAGTTTAAGCCTCCAAAAAAGTGCCATAGACCTGAGGGCCGCGCACTATGCCGCATCCCATCTGTGGTCGGAACTCTTCCCTTCCCTAAGCGCCAGTGCAGGCCTGAGTTACGGTACCCCCTTATTCACGGGCCAAGGCTTTCAATTGGAAAAAAGCGGTTTGGGGTACAGTGTTTCTGCAGGGCTGAACCTGAGTTTACAGGGGGGACTACCCAGTGCCATGAAAATAATCGCATTGGCCTACCAGAGTGAGCTGCTCAATTATGACCATGCCCAGCGGCAGCTTGAGATCCACATTACCAAAACCTTTTACACTTTGTTGACGGATAAGCATCGATTGGCTTTTCTTAAAGAAAGTCTGGATCTCGCAGAAAAACAGCGGGAAAAAAGCAAGATAGCCTTTGAGTATGGGCTTATCGGAGAGCTGAGTTATCTGCAAAGCCAGCTCAGTGTGGAAACCGCTAAACTGGACCTGAGCAAGGCCCAAGCTGCCTACGATACTGCCCTGCGGGACTTTCTCCTTGTTTTAGGGTATGAGCAGACGGGGAAAACCGTTCTGGAAGGAGCCCTGGTGATTCAGCCCTGGCAGACAGACCCGGAAACCTTGATTTACCAATACCTTGCCCAGAGGCCGGATATCTTGAGTATGCGTCAGCAGATTGAGCGCTTACGTTTTGAGGAAACCCGAAGCATCCTGGATGCCCGGGCTCCTTCCCTGAGCCTTTCCGTCCAATGGCGAGGAAATGGAAGCGGTTCTAGTGACTTTTCCGATACCTTGAGCGGAAGCGTGAATCTCTCCATCCCTCTGGATCCTTGGATTCCCGGTACTAAGAAAAGTCAAAGCATTACCGCGACCGGGGCTGCGCTTGAAAAGGCCTGGTTAGACCTGAAAAATACCGAGCATACTGCCATGTCTCAGGTTCGTTCCCTTACCGCGAATCTTCGCAACTCCTGGGAAAGCCTTGAGATAGCCCGGCTTCGAGTAGAGATCGCTGAACGGACCTATACCTTGACAGAACAGGGGTTTCAACAAGGTACGGTGGAGTTTCTCACTCTGGAAGATACCCGTAGTAAATGGACCGAATCCCGGCAGCAATTGGCCGACGGGGAATTGGCCTACGCCCTGATGATCTTGGACCTGGCTGCAGCTCTTAACCTAGACTGGAGGAGCATGGAGTAACATGATAAGGAACCCTAAGACCCAAAGCAAGGCAAGCCGGATCGTAACGGGAGGAATCATCGCCCTTATTCTGGTGTTCGCCGGATTGATAGGCTTTTCTTACGTGGCGAAGCAGAACCCTGCCTCAGGTAACCGGTCGGCTTCCCCCAGAAGCGGACCGCCCCAGACCGGGAACCAAACTCCCGGCAATACTCCTGGGGCACGGAACGGGATTGCGGTTCGGGTACAGGAGCTCAGGTTGGGTACCATTGAGACCGCGGTGCTGCTCAACGGCGATGTCATCCCCCGAACCCAGGTGGCCATTTATCCCACGGTTGCGGGGAAACTCACCGAGGCCCGCTTACAGGTGGGGGATAGGGTACAACAAGGGGATACGGTGGCTATGGTGGATCCTTCCCGGCCTGGGGAGATCTATGCCCAAAGCCCGGTGGTGTCTCCCATTTCAGGCACGATCCTGCAGGCGCCGGTATCTCCTGGGGATACCTTGACCAGTCAAACCGCAGTGTACCTGGTGGGGGATCTTTCCCGGCTTTTAGTGGAAACCTTTGTGCCGGAACGGTTTTCCAATGCTGCCCGGAAAGGACTTTCCGCAGCAGTTTCCCTGGAAGCCCTGCCCGGTGAGTCCTTTGACGCGGTGGTGGATGAGTTGAGCCCGGTCTTGGATCCAGCAAGCCGGACCCTCAAGGTAAGGCTTAGGTTTACTACGCAGGATCCCCGAATACGGGCGGGGATGTTTGCCCAGGTAAACCTGGTAACCCAAACCCGAAAGGATGTACTGCTCATCCCCCGGGAAGCGGTGATCAACACCTACGGATCCTGGATTGCCTTTGTGGTTACGGATGAGCAGCGGGCAGAGCGCCGGGAACTGCGCCTTGGCTTGGAAAGTGAAACCGCTATGGAGGTCCTCAGCGGCTTAGAGACAGGAGCGCGGGTGGTTACGGGGGGACAGAATTTTCTTTCCGATAATGATCCGGTCCGGGTGGTCCCCTAAGGCGATATGTCCATGAGCATTTCCGCGTATTCAGTCAAACGGCCGGTAACGATAGCGGTACTCTATGCCCTAGCTATGGGTGTAGCGGCCACGCTGGTTCCCAATATTGCGGTAGATCTCTATCCTTCCACCGTGAGACCGGTTTTGTCCATATTTACCAATTTTCCTGGAGCAGGGCCTGCGGATGTAGAGCAGAATATCACCATACCCTTGGAGCGGGCTTTAGCCTCGTCCCGGGGACTGGGAGACCTAACCAGTAACTCTTCCTTTGAAAACAGTTTTATCAACCTCAACTTCGCCTATGGGACGGATATGGACAAGGCCATGACCGACGCCCAAACTCTGGTGAACCGCCTGGCCAACTCACTCCCCGATGGCGCAGGAAGTCCCACGGTGCGGCGCTTTGATATGTCCGCCATGCCTATCATGCGCCTGGTGGTCCGAGGCAATTACCCGCCGGATCAGCTTAGGCTCTTTGCGGAAGATCAAATCCAGGCCAGTATCGAGCGGATCCAAGGGGTGGCTTCCGCAGAGGTTACCGGAGGGACTACCCAGATCATCACGGTGGCAGTCTCCTTAAACCGCCTGGGGGCCTTCAACCTCACCTTGCAGGACATCAGCACTGCCCTCAAAGGCCAGAACATCCTTTCAAGCGGAGGAAGCCTCAGCCGCGGAACGCGGGAATACCAGCTCCTTACCAGGCAAGAATTAACGAGCCTTGACCAGATAAAACGGCTGGCGGTGAAAACCCTAAGCGTCCCAGCCCAAGGCATAGACAACCTGAACCGCTCCCAGGTGGTACGCCTTGAGGATATCGCCGAGGTAAGCCTTGCGTATAATGACAACGCTACCCGGGTCTCGGTAAACGGCCAGAGTGGGGTCTACATCCAGGTTACCAGCGAAAGCGACAGCAACCAAGTACAGGTTGCAAACCGGATCCGGGCTACATTGGAGGACATCAATGCAGCACTGCCCCAGGGAATCACCCTGGAAGTGCTCTCTGATAACACCTCCCTCATCAGCGCCACCTTGAATCAGGTCTATTCCAATGCCTTGCAAGGAGCCTTCTTATCTATGGTCATCCTCTTCATATTTTTGCGGAACATTAAGGGAACCCTCATCATTGGACTTTCCATTCCCATATCCATCCTCCTCACCCTGATGTTCATGGCGGTTTTCGGCTTTACTTTGAATCTCCTCACCATGACCGGCCTCATCCTTGGCTTGGGCATGACCGTGGACGCCTCCATCGTGATCCTGGATAACGTGCACAACTACCGGGAACGGGGGGCCAAGGCGGAAATCGCCGCAATCTTAGGCAGCCAGGAGATGATCCGGGCCATCATTACCTCCACGACCACCACCTTGTGCGTGTTTATCCCTCTCATCATCTATAAAAATGACCTAGAGATGATGGGCCAGCTCTTTAGCGACCTTATCTTCACCGTGGTGATTTCCCTTATCTGTTCCCTAGTTGTGGCCCTGACCCTCGTACCGAGTCTCTGCGGTTCCATCCTGCGCCTGGATACCCGCAAGCAGAAACCCTTGAAGCTTGCGTTTCTGCGGATCATCGACCAGAAGATGGAGCGCTTCTTCCAAAGTCTTGATGAGGGGTATCGTCTTGCCATCCGTTACTGCCTAGATCACCGGCTTTTGGTCCTGCTTTTGGTAGTGCTCATCTTGGTCTTTTCCCTCATGCAATTTGGAGGCATCGGGATGAATCTGTTTATCCGGGCCAGAACCGATGATTCCATAAGCCTCAATGTGAGCTTGCCCCAGGGTACGCCTGTAGATATCACCGAGGGGGTATTACAGGAGCTTGAGGGGATCATCCGGGAAGAGATCCAGGGTTTCAGTAACATCATCCTCACTGCCCGGAGAAGTGGGAACACCCAGGGGACTATTCAGATAACCCTGCCCCCTCCAGCGGAACAGATCGATACCCCAGACCGGATCATCGCAAAGCTGAGCCCCTACACCAGCGCGATTCCAGGGATTCAGGTGGCCTTCCGGGCAGGTCGTTCTATGGGTAGTACCCAGGCAGTGGAGATCGCCGTTTCATCCCGAGATACGGATGCGATTATGGAAGTGGCCAATGAAATAAAAGGTATCATGCAGCGGTATCTGCCGGAAATCGAGAATCCTGAAGTGAATCTGAACGAAGGGGCTCCCCAACTGAACATTGAGATAGACCGGGATAGGGCCGCAGCCTTGGGGGTCTCGTTATCCGCCATTGCCGCAGAGATCCGGACCGCTATGGATGGTACTACGGCTACGACCATAAGCCAGGGGGATAGGCTCATCAATGTGCGGGTGATGCTCCGGGAGGAGGACCGGGCAGGGCTTCCCAATCTGGATGCTATCTTTGTGCTGAACAGAACCGGTGCGCGGATATCCCTGTCTAACCTGGCCACCATTACCGAAGGCCGTTCCCCCAGTTCCATACGCCGGGAAAATCAGGAACGGGTGCTCAGGATCACTGGGGATCTTCCCCAAGGCATTGCGGCTACTGAGATGCAGCAGCGGTTGGAAGAAACCGTGCGGCAGTATCTGGTCCCCCGTGAGGGAGTTACGGTTCGCTACCTTGGGGAAGCCCAGGAGATTCAAGCCTATAACCGTAGGTTTATGTTTATCATTGCTGCCGCGGTATTCCTGGTTTTCGGCCTCATGGCAAGTCAATTTGAATCCTTTGTAGACCCGTTGATTATCTTTTTCTCCATTCCCCTGCTGTTTATTGGGGTAATCTGGATATACAAGATCGGTAACGAGGCCATGTCGGTGTTCTCTGCGGTGGGCATCGTGGCCTTGGTGGGGGTGGTGGTCAATAACGGCATAGTGCTCGTGGACTACACCAATACCCTCAGGGCCAGAGGGCTGCAGGTCCGGGCCGCCTGCCTTGAGGCCGGGAGGAACCGTCTTCGGCCCATACTCATGACCAGTCTCACCACCATTCTCGGGATGGTACCTATCGCGTTTTTCCCCGGCCCTGGGGCAGACACCATACAACCCATTGGAAAAACCTTTGTGGGGGGCCTCACGGTGAGCTCTTTTATGACCTTGCTCCTTACTCCGGTGATGTATTCCCTCCTCAACAGCCGGCATGATAAGAAGCGGAACAGATAAACCGGTTTTTCTATTTTTCTCTAATAAGTACGACAAGATACCGAAATGCCTCATTTAAAAATGTAACCGAAGGGCCGGATGCCGCCGGTTCGCTGCCCGAAGGAAGCTGGTCGGCGACGGCTTCTCGCAACGCAAGAACAGCCTTGCCAGCATGGTGCTGAAGCCTGACCGGATTGTAAAGCCCGTAAAGCCTTGAGAGTTCCGCTTTTACCCCGCAAGAGAGCGCGTCCGCCGCAGTGAACTATCAGTCCACCCCATTCTTTTTCTTTATAGTGTTTCAATATGGAGGCTTCTTTGCCATCTAAAGACGGGGATATTAACAAACGGATCGGCGAAATTCGCAAGGCCCTTGGTATGCGGCAGGATGAATTTGCCGAAGCGATAAAGGTAAGCCGTTCCTATTCGGGGCGCTTGCAACAAGCCACCGGGAGATCAATGACCGGATTATCGAGCTGGTCTGCGTAAACTGCGGGGTCAACGAAAAGTGGCTGAGGGAGGGGACGGGGAAGATGTTTAAGGAAAAGCATAATCCCCGGCTGGATAAGGTTATGCGTAACTTTGAGAAACTCGACGATTATCTACAGGAATATGTGATTAAACAGCTTGATATTTTGGTTGAGTGTCAGGAAAAGAACAAGGATAAGAAGTAAAAACCGGCAACTCGTACTCTATATTATACTTGTTCTTTTTATAACATCATATTTTAGATTTATATATGAATCGGTCAATCTTATCACTTCCGTTAATTTTAACGCCTTTATCTTCTTTAAGTCTTCAAATGATTTTATTGATTCACCGTCAATTAATGCCGGAGTCTCTTTTCCGCCAATCAACGCAGGGGCAATGACTATGGATATTTTATCAATAAGTCCTTCCCTCAATAATACCGAATTCAATGTTCCGCCGGTTTGCAGTGTCATTTTATCGATATTATGTTCTGATTTTAACCGGCAAAACAAATCTTTAAAATTAATCTCATTTTCGTAAAATAGTATTTTTATGTTTTCCGTTTCCTTATATTTAAATACCGGGTGATTTTTATTTGTTGTTACAAGATAAAAGGTTTTTGACGATTCTATAAAATAATTTACCCCAATATCCGTCAAATGAGGTTTGTTGTCAATAATTATGAAACTTACCGGCGATTTTTTTATGTTTTCTTTTTTGATATTCGCGCCAACTTTGACTACTACTTTACCGCTGTTCATTGAGAACAAATCCATTGTTTGTTCAATCTCGTAATACTGTTTCAACCCATTTTTGATGCCGTCAATTCTGGGGAAATCTTTGTCTACATCCCGTTCGTCAATAGAACCGGTTGAGATTTTTCCGTCAAGGGACATAAGCATAAATAAAGTCGTTATTGG
>JAITJS010000038.1 GCA_031278815.1 Treponema sp. | reverse complement strand
TTGGTCCTTTGCCCCGGCAATAATACGGCCTAGTCCGTCCAGGAGCATTATCACCAAATGTATGCCCCGTCTCTTTATATTCTATTACCCGTTTTCTGAATATCGTTTCGTATGCCATGTTTACTTATATACCACGTATATTCGGTTTTGTAAAGTAGATTGACTATATATAACGTTCTACCTTGATCAATCCTTTGAGGACAACAAGATTAAACAATAATAAAGGTATATTATTAAGCATTGACATTTTGATAAAAAACAAGGCGCGAATGGTTTCATTGATAAAACTACTTTTTGAATACATGATTAACGTCGGCATGATCGTATAATTTTTTAATGAAATAGATAATGCCGTAAAAAAAAGAACGGATAGTACCGTAATGCATTCTTTCGTATCCAAATGTATTATTGTATGTACGTTAGTAATAACAAACGCAAAAGCTACTAGTGACGTTCCAATACTAATTCCAGGATACTGTTTAACACAATCTCTTATTTTGGTAACGGCTATTTTAATCCAAAAAACAACAAATACCGGTATTCCGGCAATCGCATTACAAACGTAAGCCATTAAGGTAAACCCCAATTGCATAATCATTAGCAGGATCCTGGTCGAACATATTAGAAATTTTCAATATGCCCTCGATGCTGAGGGTAAGGTGTTCCGGGGACATGGGGAGGATGAGGGCAGAAAAGGTAAGCCCAAGACGCAGTATGAGCGATTGGGTAAGCCGATACTGGTCCCACAGCCGTTCGCCTGCCGCTGCGTTTTCCGCTCCTCCATAATCGTAGAAGCCACCCCGGTACGCTAGGGTACTGAATATCCGGTTAAAATAGCCGTGCCCCAGAGCCCTCTGTATCTCAAAGGAAAACAGTTTTGCTTCTGCTTCACCGCCGGCAATCCATTTGAGCGAATAGGCAATGCTGTTGTATTCAGTAGGGGTAAGATCCCCTGCCGCAGAACCGGTGTAGCCCTTGGAAGTACCGGCCAGGTTCATGGTGTTTTCATCCCAGATACCGTACAGGCGAAAACGCACCGGTACAACCGGTTCAAACGCAGCCTGTAAGACGCCTTCAAAACGAAAGGGGAAAGGCGCATCCCCTGGTATGGCATAGCGCCCGTAAAGGGATCCTGCAAGACCTGAACCAAAAACTTCCCAAGAAAGACGGTTAAGCGTGGACAGACTGAATCCCAGGGAAAAAACATACCGAGGATCCTCATAGCTCCAGGTGTACGCGGACGAACCCGCTCCTGAGTCAGGGGCCGCAAGGTGTATTTCCAGGCTGGGGGCCAGGGAGCGTCTGAGTCCGCTTCTCAGGTCGTGCATGGGGGATAAGGAAAGCCCAAATCTTGTTTTCCTTACCGGCTCCGGCCAAACCGTACCGGTCGTGTCTATATCATCCTGAAAAGCAAAGGTCAACGGCAGGCCAAGGTAGGTGTTCATCCACTGTATATCATATACCCCCATCAAAGAACGAGCGTCAAAGGCTGCGGACAGGCTAATCACATTCGTCTGTGCGGGGTCGCTCATCAGGCTGTATATCCCTGCGCCGTCAACGCTTAAGGTCATTGCGGAATTGATTTGTGTATCCTCTTGCGCCGTTGCGTTTACCCTTATGAGGGGGAAGGGCAGCCAAAATTGAAAGGGGTTAAGGTAGGTCAGGGAGTGGTAGTTTTTTCTGGGCAAAAGGGATGGTGAAGCGGCGCTTTCCGCATCTTGCCGGGCGGCGGTGCTGCCGCTCAGGGGCTTTGCCATACTGGTCGCCGAAAGCAGTTCCTCCTCTTTCCAGGGTATAAGCGAAAGCGCGGCACCTTCTCCCTGCATGGAATCCGGGGGTTCTTGGAAACGCATTAGCGCGTCCCAGGTGGTAAATGCGCCGCGATAGTACAGCGCTCCGCCTGCCATTACCGGTAGAAATACCCCGCCTGAAAAATCCCGAGCGGAAAAAACCGCCTCCAAGGAACCCGCATCGGATCCCTGGGAAAAATCCGGGGGTATGCGTATGCTTCCCAGCTTGTACATCCCCCGGTCGTGGTTAAATGAAAAGAGGAGCCGCCCTTCAGATACCCCAAGGCCGCGGATATACTGCCACCGTTCCTGATCATCGGGGAGGTCTGATTGCAGGGTAAACACCGCCTTGGTGTCATAATGGTATAGACACAGTTCCCGCCTACCCCGTTTGGCGGCGATAAAGGCGATCCAGGTATCGTCAATGGCCACAGGGTTGAGGTAAACCAGTTCCGCGCTGCCCCGAAGTAGCACTTCTTCTTCCTGCTGTCCCGGTTTGCCTGGTTGGGGCCGGTATACGATATGGCCGGTATGCCGATCAGAACTGATGCCCAGCACGCCTCCCCGAAAGTACCGGGCTTCGTATAGCTTGTCCCAGGAACGACTGGTTCTCCAGCCGGAATGGACGTGGTATTCGGTAACGTTGGTATGGGCAAGATTGCCGTCATACCGGTAGGAAGATAGAAGCAGCATTGTTCCGTCCTTCGACGCTTCCAGCTGGTAACCGTAGGGGTCCGCCACAAAGAGGGGTTTGATTTGCTTTGTTTGCGGATCAAAGGACATCGCTTTTCTCGCGGTCTGATCCAGGAAAAAGACCTTGCCCCCTCCTGAGGCCAAACCGCTGAGCATGGTTTTTTTACGGTAAAAGGGTCCGTTGTAGACCATACCATCGGTGTTTTCCTCGAGGGTATCCAGCCTGAAGGTTTCTTTGAATTCGTTCCAAGCCTCCAAAAAAGGCCGCTCATAGAGCTGCTCAAACAAAGAATACATACCGCTTTTATAAAATCTAAAGGCAGGACGCCATTCCCTGCCCATCGCTTCCCAGAGACGGGCGTAGGTTTCCATGCCGTATGTTTCCTGAAGCCAGGTGGAAAAAAGGCCGCCATAATGGTACCAGCCATTACCCGCAGGGGGGAGATCATAGACGCCGGAAACTTGAAAAGGGGTAAGGAATTTGTTTTCATGCACCGCTTGAATGAGCGTTTCCCGGACCAGGGGATCCTGGGCCCTGCCTGATCCGTCCAGGCTTTCAAAGCTGACCGCTACCCCTTCTACCATAAAGAGCGGGGCGTTCAGGGCCACCGGATACACCCAGCCGCCGAAGACACGGTGGAGTCCCTTAAAGAAGGGGCTTTTACTGCTGAGGGAAATGGCATGAGTCAGTTCATGGAGAAACAGGCCTTCCAGATTATTGGTAAAACTGGTCCACTCCGGTTCCATGACCGTGTCAAAGAGCAGGATGCTGATAGAGGGGAAGACTGAAGTTAAACCGTTAAACCGATCCGTATGCGGGGTAATGACCACCGGGATGCGAGGGGAATAGTAGATCTGTAACAGATTGGTAACCCGGTCGTACAGGACATCGGCGAAGGCCACCAGGGTTTCGGCGGTCTTCGCCGATGCTTCAGGATAGATGATGTCAAAATGGGCAGTTTTTAGTACCTTGAGCGCGGTAAAGGGTTTGAAATACTGGGCTTCCACGGATACCGCGGAAAGAAGCAATCCTAGGCAGCAGACAAAAACCATCGACTTTCCCCGGGGTTTGCGGTATACTTTAGACTGTGTCATTTTTGCTCGGTACATGGAGACACTTTAACCCAAAGTAAGGGATTAATCAATCCCCACAGGACAGCAGGAGGAAGATGAGCAGCCCCAGGGCCCCAAAGAAGCGGTGCGATTACGGTTGACATCAACGGCTAAGACGGTAAAATGAAACATCCAGGATGCTCATTTTTGGGGGTAGTATGGACTTAAAAGCAACTATAGCCGCGATGGCCTTGGAGGCGGGGTTTGTGCGGGTCCGAATCCTTGCGCCCTTTGATCCGGCTTCAGATCCGCATACCTGCATCCCCGAATCCTACCGGGCTGGGGCTCCTTCGCTCCTTATGGCTGCCCTACCGTATGGGAACCTGCAGGAGGCCATGCCGGTTCCCCCTGCTAAAGGGCTTGCTTATATTGCGCCATTTGCTCAACGGAACTATTATCGGGAAGGGGTAAAACAGCTTCAAAAACTGGGAGCTACCTTACGTACCCAGTATGGCGGTAAGAAATCCGATTTTCGGATACTCTGTAATTCTCCGGTTCCTGAAAAACCTCTGGCCCAGGATGGAGGTCTGGGCGTCTTAGGTCGGAACGGTCTTATGATTACCCCTGAAGCAGGTTCCCTGGTTATCATCGCGGCCATGACATTGCCCTTTTCCTTGGAAAAGGATGGGGCAGAACCGTGGTTAAACCCGGACAATCCTTTTCCTTGGTGCAGGAACTGCGACCCGGTATGTCCTCCCTGTGTCGCGGCCTGTCCCACGGCCGCGCTTTCCGGGGATGGAGGTCTGGACCGCAGCCGCTGTATCCAATGGTATGCCTCTGGGCATGGGGCTTCGGTTCCTGAGGAGATTGCGCGAAACTGGGGGAAGCGACTCTACGGTTGTACCGACTGTCAAGACGCCTGTGTCTATAATCAAGTTCCCATTCGAGGGGTTCCCACTGATGAAGGTCCGCTTCCGGCATATATGGATCCTCTGGACATAGGAGCTTTAAGCAATGAGGCATTAAAAGTCAGGTTTAAGGGGACTGCTATGGGGCTTTCCTGGCTTGGGCCAGAGGGAATCCGGCGTAATGCCCGGCTGGCAGCACAAAGCATCGCTTAAGGCCACGTGCGTTAAGCCGGCGCACCTGCGTGCCTCCAGCAATACTATCAGGTCCGTCCTAGGTTCAGGACGGACCTGAGGGAAATACCCTCAGAGTGTCATAATACACCGGTAATCGCTAAGATCGAGAGGGTTGCGGAAACGATGGACAGTATTGAAGTAATAATGGGGCCGAATTGATTAAACTTAGCTGAGAAGGTATTGGTCGGCACCGAGATCATTGATTCTGGGGGAATATATCCAGAAAGGGACAGACTTTTATTATTCATATCAAAGGCTTTAATGCCCCGACCGTTATTCAAAAGCTCGTCCCGCCCTCCTGCAAGGTTGATATAGTACTCTGCTCGTCGATCCGGTACATAGGGATAACGCCCCGGAGCTTTCACGGCGCCACTGACCAGGACAAAGTATTGACGGAAGGGGATGATAATGGTGTCGCCGTTTTCAAGGGCCACATCCTTGGAGAAATCATTGCTATATAAGAAGGGACGTAAATCAACGGGAAGCTGTCGTTCTCCCCGCAGAATATAAACATTGGCCAAATCCGATACCGCAGTGAATCGGGTCCGTATGTTTCTCACTGCATTGCCCAGGGTTTCCCCTTGATAGAAGGGGTATTCCATCTTTGAGGTTCCCTCAATCTCTGAATCGGTTTCTTCTACTTCGGTAGTACTGCGGGCTTGAGCAATCGCTCCTTCAAAGAAGGCAACCGGACGATTTATTCCTTTATTACCGATAGATACGATATCCCGGTCTTCCAGGATTAATAGGACCGTTTCTTTGAAGGAAGTGAATTGGGTTTCTCCTGGAATCCCCTCAAGGGTATTGATTCGGGACACCCGGATCAGGTTTTGATCTGCGTTGAGGGTGAAGCCGTCTCCGTAATAGGAGACCAGTTCTTTGAGGGACTCACCGGAGAGCAATTCATAGGTACCGGGCCTAAAGACTTCGCCTGCGATGGTAACGATGCGGCCT
>JAITJS010000020.1 GCA_031278815.1 Treponema sp. | reverse complement strand
GTCCGTTCAAGACTATCTATCTTCTTTGACAGCCCTCCAATCGCTTCCTTGCGCTCGATTCGTTCACCGTTAATTGCTTCACGACTTATCTTTCGTTCCGCTTCCATATCTTCACAAACTGATTTCCTAAACAGGCTGTCTTTCTCCTCCCGTCGTTTCGCCCAATACTGAAATACGGCAAAACTCAGGGCGCTTACCGAGACGAACGTCCCGACGGCGGTAAGCACAAACTTGGCATCCGCCAGCGCAAAGAACGGGTATAGGCTCCCGGTCACAATTACCGCCTACGTTCTATGAGTTTATCCGGCTATGACCCTACCCTTAATCTAAAGGCTCGGTTATACTAGACCCATAAGGAGAAGTTACCATGCATGAAATACAGGTTATCTTTACTGACGGCCGTTCCATTACTTGTCCTTTGGGAACCCCGGCAGAAACCTTAATCGAACATTTTGAAATAGCCCATGAGGAATTAGCGGCAGTTAAAGTCAACAACGAAATCCTTCCCCTTTCTGCACCCCTTGAGGTGAATGCCCAGGTGGAAGCGGTATCTTTGGAAACCCCGGAAGGGATGATGATATACCGTCGTTCTCTGGCCTTTCTGTTGGCTATGGCAGCACAAAGATTATTTCCTACACGAAAACTCTATGTAGGTCATTCTCTGGGTAACAGTTATTATTACACCTTTTTGGTGGGAATCCCCGCCAAAAAGGATATTGAATCCTTGAAACTGGAAATGAAGGCTTTGGTTGCGGCAGACCTCCCGATAACCGTGCGGCTTATGGCCTATACCGAAGCCTTGCGCCTCTTTGAAAAAAACGGGCAAACCGATACAGCCCTCCTCCTCGAGGAACGGAGCGATTCCAAAGTACCGATCAATGTATGTAACGAATTTAGCGACCTGTATATCGAAGCCCTGGTACCCCGGACCGGCCTGCTTAGGGTCTTTGATCTTATCCCCTATCAAGGGGGCTTTCTCTTGTGTTTTCCTGGAATCGGGCAGGGCATTACCCTCTCGGCCTTTGAAGATAGTCCTATCATTTTCACGGTATATAATGAATATAAGAAATGGGGCCGCATCGTGGGCCTTCATGCCGTGGGCCATCTGAACCGGATCGTCCGGGAACGGACCATCAAAGACTTCATCAGGATCGCTGAAGCTTTTCAGGCAAAAAAGTTATCTGAAATTGCGGATACGATCTATACCAGAAAAGAAACCGTAAAAATGGTGCTTATTGCCGGCCCTTCCAGTTCTGGGAAAACCACTATGGCCAAACGGCTTTCCATTGAGCTTAAGGTCATGGGTATTGAACCTATTGCCATTGGATTGGATGATTATTATGTGAATACCGATAAAACGCCCCGGGATGCGAAAGGCGAACCAGACTACGAATGCCTTGAAGCCTTGGATATCCCCTATTTCAATCAACAACTGCTGGATATCTTTAACGGGGAGGAAGTAACCCTGCCCCTGTATGATTTCAAAACCGGGCGTCGCCGGGAATCAGGAGGGAGGAAGATCCGTCTGGGCCGGCGAACCGTACTGATTATAGAAGGCATCCATAGCCTTAATGATGCCCTTACCCCTCAAATCGATCGGGATACCCAATTCAAGCTGTATGTCTCTGCCTTGACGCACCTTAACTTGGATGATCACAATCGGATCCCCACCAGTGACCACCGGCTCCTTCGGCGCATGGTCCGGGATTACCAGTTCAGGGGAACCAATGCGGTCAATACCATTAAGATGTGGCCCAATGTACAGCGGGGCGAACGGCAGTATATTTTTCCCTTCCAAAACGAGGCAGATGTGGCTTTTAATTCTGCCTTGAGCTATGAACTGTCGGTATTGAAATTCTACGCCGAACCCCTGCTCCATTCGGTGAAACCCCATAACCCTGAATATGCCGAAGCATCCCGGCTCCTCTCGTTCCTTAAAAACTTCGCGCCCATTCCTCCCCAATACGTCCCGGGCCAGAGCATCCTGCGTGAGTTTATCGGGGAGAGTGAGTTTAAATATTAAATGGACCGGGTAGCTGAAACCCCGGGGGTAGGAAAGGGGAAACCGAGCTATCGGCTCATCCAGGATGAAGCACGCGGTATGCTGGTCCTGGAGTTTGATACCGGGCTGGATGCTCATGCCTTTGCCCAGCTCAAGCTGGCCCATCTGAGCACCACCTCAGGCTATGTGGTGAGCCCCGTAGGTTCATGGGCACCCTGGAAACCCATAGGAGTACGGGAACAGCAGGGAACCATGCGTATCTGGGGACCTGCTTTTACCGGAGAAGGGCTGGATATGCTCATCACCGATGAGCGCCGAAAGGACTGGGCTTTGGATGCCCTGCGGTATTGGATCCGGGCATGGCTCTTTTTGGAAACCCAGCAAGGTCTTCCGACCCCGGTCCTAGGCCCTGCAGGAGCCCTGGTTGCACCTTCGGGTAAGATCCTGTTCCCTCCTAAGGAACTCCTCAGGTACAGCCTCAAAGCAGGGGGTGAAGACGCATGGCTTAAAGGGGTAGAGGGCTATGTTCATCCGGATCTCCCAGGACTGGAGGGGCTGGCTTTTACTGCCGGGGCCATACTGTACCGGATATGTTGCGGTGCACCCTCCTTTTCTAATACAAACCTGGAGATACTCCATAAGGACATACGGGAAGGGATTTTTCTCCCCCCCGGGCTGGCGGTTCCTGGTTTGGATGCTCACCTGGCCACCCTCATAAACCAGGCCCTCAGTCCCTTGCGGGGACAGCAAGGGGCCTGGGTCCCTCTGGGGCTGAGTGTTTTAGCGGAGGCTCTGGGCCCTCCTGGTTTTGCCCCGCTTGCTTCCTATCTGCATGAGGTAAACCCCGAGGAACAGGCACGGATCACCCGGGAAAGGGCGCGATTTATTAAGCAGCATACCCTGCAGGTACAGGTCAAACGTTTCATCCACCGGAACGCTATGCTGGTAGCCGGCATAGCCATTGCGGTGCTGAGTGTCGCGCTGATAATCAAGAGCGTGATTGCCGACCGGGGGAAGAGGCCCAGCACCCACGGGATGGAGCCGCAAGCGGTGGTGGAGACCTATTATGAAGCAATGGGAGACCTGGATCATCTGCTCATGGACGCCTGTGTCATGGCAAAGGTTGGAAAGGATGATATTGCTATGGTTACCAATTTCTTTGTTATAAGTCGGGTTCGTCAAGCGTATGAAAGGGAGGTACCGGTGATCCTCTCTGCCCAGGAATGGCTTGATGCTGGGGCCCCCCCTACAGAGGCGACGGTTTTTGGGGTTTCGGATCTGCACCTTGAAGGAATCGACCAGGACGAAGCGGACGGGGAAGTATCTTTTGCGGCTTCCTACCTGCTGTGGCTTCCTGGATCCTTCCGCAACCCTGAGGGGCCGACACCAAGGGGAGGGGATGCAAAAGCCACTGAAGAAACCCCTTTTCCCTGGAGCATTTCCCGCAGGGATTTTATGCGGCTTATCCAGTACCAAGGGACGTGGCGCATCGCGGAGATACAACGGAGCCCCTAGAGGGGTTCATAGCGCTGAACGCCTCAATTCCTTAACCGCCTGCGAAAAGGTTTTAAACTGAACTTTTGTATGGGACTATCCTTTGTTGTATTGATAGTTTGCTTTTGTGGTTGTTTTCGGGTAGGTTTCACGAAATGTGCCCAAGAGGAGCGTGAGAAATGGCTGGAGATTTCATTCTCCCCATCAGGACGGGCTTTTTTTTCTAGGTTCCTCTGCTATAATGAGCCCCGGGCTTTCCCCGGTTTCCTAAACCGGGTCAACCGGTTACACTGTTTTTGAAAAGGTGCATGAACATGAAAAAGCTCAGAGCCATAATCGAAAAGTACATTTTTTCAGAATCCCTCGCCCTGGACCTGCGGATCCTCAACGTGATCTGCCTCAACGGGATTGTCGCCGCCCTGCTGGTAACCCTGGTCCGGATACTCATCCGAGGGAATGGAATCCTGCTTTTGATCATGGCGGTCATGGTCTTTTCGATTGTCGCTTTGCTACTTATCTGTAACCGTTTCCACTGGTATACCCAGGGCGTATGGATAACGGTCTTCCTGCTGTGCGATATTCTGATTCCCCTGACCTATTTTTTCCTGGGGGGAATGGCCAGCGGTATTGCGGCTTTTTTTGTCTTGTCCATTGTGATCATTTTTCTGCTCTTGCGTAAACGGGCTTTTAAGGTCTTTCTTGGTACCCACATCCTCCTGGTTATAGCCTGTTATGGAGGGGAGTACCGGTTTCCCCAGCTCATACACCCCATAAGCCGGCATTTCCAGCTTATCGATAATATCAGTTCCTTTTTTATTGCGGGGATTTTTATCGGCGTGGTGATTTTGTTCCAGGAACAGTTGTACCGTCTGGAACAGCAAAAGGTCAGCGCCGCAGGGGAGCGCCTTGCCCGGCAGGATAAGCTGCTGTGGGCCCTAAACCGGGCCGCCGCACTGCTCCTTTCATCGGACACCGAGGAATTTGAAAGCCTTATTAGCCGGAGCATGGAGCTCATGGCCCAGAATCTGGAGGTTCACCGGGTAGGTATCTGGAAGAACCAGCAGGTTGAAGGGGAGTCCCGGTATTGCCGGGAATATTCCTGGACTACTGATACGGGGCTGCGCTGGGCGGTGCTGGATAAGCCCGTTTCCCTCAAGACCTCCCTCTCCCGCTGGGAAAGCCTCCTTTCCCAAGGGGACTGTATCAACGGCCCCGTGAGCAGCCTACCGGATATGGAGCGGGAACGTTTCAAGACCTCCGGGTTCCGCTCCCTCCTGGTGATTCCCATTTTTCTGCAGGGCCGCTTTTGGGGCTTTGTCAGCTTCGTGGATTACCACCGGGAACGGGTCTTTTCCGTTGAGGAAGAGGGACTACTCCGTTCCGGGGGCCTACTCTTGGCCAATGCCATTGGACACAACGAGGTGATGCATAGCCTGCTGAGCGCTCGGGAAGAAGCCCTCGCCGGGACCCGGGCAAAGAGCGATTTTCTTGCCAATATGAGCCACGAAATCCGGACCCCCATGAACGCCATCATCGGCATGACCAGCATTGCTAAAGCTGCTCCTCAGATAGAACGGAAAAATGAGTGTCTTGAAAAGATAGGGGATGCTTCCCAGCATTTGCTGGGGATCATCAACGATGTGCTGGATATGTCCAAGATCGAAGCGAACAAGCTGGAGCTTTCCTGTATCAGTTTTAATTTTGAAAAGATGCTCCAGCAGACGGTGAACGTCATCAACTTTAAGGTAGCGGAAAAGAAGCAGCACTTTTCCGTGTACAGCGACACCCATATCCCCCGCTTTCTCATCGGGGATGATCAGCGGATTTCCCAGGTGATTACCAACCTATTAAGCAACGCGGTAAAGTTTACCCCGGAGCAGGGTTCTATCCGCCTAGAGGCCCGGCTCATAGTAGAACAAGGGGATATCTGCACCCTGCAGATATCCGTAGCTGATACGGGCATCGGGATAAGTCCTCAGGAGCAGGCCCGGCTTTTTACCTCCTTTCAGCAGGCGGACAGCAATACGGCCCGGCGTTTTGGGGGCAGCGGGCTTGGGCTGGTGATCTCCAAGCGGATCGTAGAAATGACGGGCGGGACCATCCAGGTAGCCTCAGAGCCGGGTAAGGGTTCGGTCTTTACTGTTACCATCCAGGTACAGGAAGACAGGGACAAATCGGATAGCATCGTCAATGAAGGGGTCCATTGGCGCAATGTGCAGGTCCTCTGCGTGGACGATGACCTGTATATCCGTGATTACTTCAAGGAAATATCCGGGTGGCTCGGCTTTGCCTGCGATATTGTGACCGGCGGGGAAGAAGCGATTGCCTTGATTGTAAAAGAGGGGCCCTACGACCTTTACTTTGTGGACTGGAAAATGACGGGAATGAACGGCATTGAAACCGCCCGCCGGATAAAGGAACTGAGTCGTGTTCATGCCAGAAAAGAGGCCCACTCAATGGTGATCATGATATCCGCAGCAGAGATGGACGGCATTAAACCCGAGGCTCGGGCCGCAGGGGTGGATAAGTTTTTGTCCAAGCCCCTGTTCCCCTCTGCCATTGCGGATTGCATAAACCAATGTCTCGGCACGGACAATGTGACAAGTTCGGCTGAACCGGCTCCACAAGATATGCCATCTTACCAGGGACGACGGATCCTGTTGGCGGAAGATGTGGAGGTAAACCGGGAGATCGTCCTGACCCTACTGGAGCCAAGCCACCTTACCATTGACTGTGCGGAAAACGGCGAGGAGGCGGTACGGCTCTTTACCGCTGCTCCGGATACCTACGACATGATATTCATGGATGTCCAGATGCCGGAAATGGACGGCCTTGAAGCTACCCGCCGTATCCGGGCTTTTGAAGCGGCCCGGAGCAAAAAAGCAGCGGAGGGGGCTCTGCAGGAAGTTCCTATTATTGCCATGACCGCCAATGTATTCCGGGAAGATGTGGAAAAATGCCTGGCTGCCGGAATGAACGGTCATGTGGGAAAACCCCTCAACTTTGGAGAAGTCCTCTCCCAACTGCGGACCTATTTGACTGCTTAGGGGTTTCTCGATCCCTTGAGCGTAGACCGCCATCTTCCTAAAAGGTTACTTAATAATTTTTCCAAGACCATAACTGATGATATAGCTCAGTATACCGCCAAACAAACCAATCCAGCCATAAAGGATAATTTTTGCAAAATAGGTACCGGCGAATTTGTAGAATAAGGTTTCTATACTGCGAGGATGCATAGCATTGATCTCCCGCTGGACCACAAATCCCACATCAATACTGTGCATAATACGGCTCCAGTTATCGACACATCCACGGATCATAGCGGTAATAAGATAGTCGCACAGTTGGTCTTTAGTTTCATTGGTGATTACCCCATTGAGTTTTACGAAGAATTCCTTAAAAGCGGGTGTCACTGCGGGCTCCAAGGTATCCCAGCAGTGATCCTGATCAAGATGAACAATAAAATCAGCCATATCCTTCTGTAACGCCCTTTCATCATAAAAAGAAGGGTCCCTACCTACCGCAAAGAGGATATCCTCCACAAGGCCTGCAATTTCAGTCATCACCTTGTGATCCTGTACCAGAAGCCTAACTATGCTGCCTAGTTCTCTTTCCACGTCTATATCCTTGATAAGATCTGCTACGGGAATATCTTTGAGGCTATCCAGCAATATGGCCTTTATGAATGCCTCGATGACATCAATCACTGCGGCGCTTGAAAGGGTATCCTTGACATAAGAAACCCCGGTTGTCAACAAAGGATCAAGCGTAGGGATTATATCATGGATTTGGCGGATCTGGATAAACCCAAGCAGGGTCTTCAAAGGGATCTGGGTAAACCGGGTAATGACTATGCTAAGCAACTGGCCTACCCCTTCCTGAACATAGGGGGAATCCAGAATCCCGGCAATCCTGCGTTTAATCATTTCACGGTCCAAGGACCGGTCGTTAAATCCAAGCTGGGAGAGTTTGTTTCCCAGCAAGGTTTCCATAATACGCCATAGGCGATCCCGCTTTCGGTCTAAGAAATGAGGAAGTTCATGGTCAAGCAGGGTAGTAACAATCGGCTCAACCTGTCCTTTCCAAGGCCACGCAAGCAAGGGCATAGCATCCTTTATAGTGGAGATAAGGGTTCCTTTTGTTTTTTTAATTTCACGGCAAACTCCATCAAGCATATTCCCCATGTTTTTCTCAAGAATCCTGGGAATTGCACCGTTAAACAGGTTCCGTAAGGTAATATCAGGATTAAGCTCCTGTTTTTCCAGTTGTTTAACTATAGGGTCAATCGCATCATGTAACAGAGAGATGATTTGTGCATTAATGTTCTGGGAAAAATCCGTGATGCGTGCGGTTCCAGCTACATCTGCAAGGGTATGGGATCTGATATAGGATACAAATTGCTCATCGTATTGATACAGGTAATTTTTAATACGGTTTACGGTAATACCCTTGCTTTCCTCATTGATGATACGTTCAACTACTCGTTTAAGCTGCATATCCGAAAAACCTGCTATCGTCTTGTGGTATGCATCGAGATGCTTTCCGGCGATTTCTTTTTGAATCATCCTATGGATAAGCGAAGCAACATCACCGGTTTGTAATTTTTTTACGATAAACCTTTGCAACTCAGGAATCATCGCATCAAGTTTGCCGTCAACTATTAGTTGTTTTATCTTTTCTGCAAGGGTTTCAGCTATTTCGATCCGATGTTCCGTGATATAGGTTTGTATACCAAGAAAAACCCCATGGGTAATACTATCCAGCCGAGATCCATCTTCAAATATCCTATCAATAACTGCATAGTTCGCATCAGCTGCCCAGGTATGTACGCTTTTCTTAATCGTCTCCTGATTATTGATAAACTGTCGTTCTAAGGCGTCTTCTGAAAGCATTCTGGTTTTGACAAAATGGGCGATGTTTTTAGCGAACTCCGGTTTACGGGCAGCTACAATCCCGATAAAGGGCGGGAACCGCGCCCCTTTAAAAAGCGCCTTATAAGGTCTGAACAGCATTTTAATCGCCAGCCAGTTGGTTCCAATGCCAACCAAGGCAAAAATACCGCTATATACCCCAAGAATCCACCAGATAAACATCTTGGGAAGATGCATAAACGAGACTGCCAAGGCCGACACAGTGCCAACCAGCGCGCCTAATATTGCCCCTAATAGGTTGATGGATTTCATCTCTTTTCCCATGAAATCCTGTACCATGGCATTGATTTCCCGGGGCTGGAGTTTAGTCAATTCCGCTTCTACCACGTTTGTAATAGTTCCGGTTAAAAACGTATCCAGGTTCTGATTAACGACGGCGAGGAGCCATTCGGCTATTTTCGTATAAACCGCATCCTTCTGGATTGCATGGTAAAGCTGATTAAGTTCCCGTTCTTTGTTACTCTCCCATAGGGACAGCCAGGTTTTTTTTGTAATAGGTACGTGCTTGAGTGTTTGTTCCCCCAGGATGCCCTTGATGTTCATAACACCCAAGGGTTCCCAAGCAGGTAACAAAGCATTTTTTATGCCTGCTTCATGCAGGGTAATCGGTATAGCCCGTACATCAAACAGATCCGATAGGGGCATCTGGGCTATTTCCAGGATTTTCGCGCTCACGAGTGGGCACAGATCCTGTTTGAATCGGTCGGTAAATAAGTAGTTCCGCTTAATCGTAGTAAATGCGTGGGGAAGCAGGCTTGTTTTTATAATAGTAAGGGGTATACTGTCGAAAATGTCCCCAATCCGCTTTTCAAGCAACTTATCAAGCAACTTCACCTCTTTTCCAGGCAGCGTTTTCAGATTAAAATTGATAATATCCACGATGCTTTGTACCTTGACCAGTCCAGAATCCTGAATCATTCCAACGATTTCACCGATAGTTTTCGTTTGTAACAGCGTAATAAGTTGCTGGGAGAGTTCTCCGCCGGTTTTTTGGCCGAATTCTTTCACCGCATCAACTATTTTTCCAATCACATCGACTTTATGGGCGAGATTTCCAATAAACGTATCTTTGATGAATTTCCCAATCTTACCGCCCACTGTTTTATCCAGTTCCTTATCCACCGTGGCATTGACAATGGCTTCAATTTCAGCTTGGGTATCAATGATAAACCTGATAATCTGGTCAATAATGCCGGGCATCTTTTCATTACAAAATCGGT
>JAITJS010000146.1 GCA_031278815.1 Treponema sp. | reverse complement strand
AACACGGGCTATAAGGCCCGCCACTGGATTAGAGAAGTATCCCACTCCTGGATAAATCGTTTCCGAAAACTGCTGATACGCTTTGAAAAGCGGGAAGCGTCATACGTGGGTTTGCTTATGCCTTTATTGCTTTTCGTAAGGCTAATATTATTTAGGGATAATCTCTAAGTATATTCGCTGGCGTGTTCACCTTTTGTTGTTGTCGTTGAGCTTATCAGTTTTACCATCGTTTCAAAACTGGTCAACGGCTTCCCCACGCCAGTTAATACTAAGCTCCCGATACATCCTTTTCCTGCTTAATCGCACGGTGAGGACAAAGGATTCATGTTCAAAAATCGTAAAGGGTATACATAACAGCCGGTTTCGGAGTATAGGCTAGGTAACCCCATAGTCGTTATCCACGCTAATAGTCGGTAGGGATATAGCCAGTTTGACGGTATTTTCCAGACGCTCTTTAGCCCTTCCCGCGATGATATTGACTATTTCACCCAAAGTGTCCATGACCTCCTCGTCTAAGGTAGTATGCTCAGTCCCAATAAGGAGGTTGGTAAGCTTCTGAGCCAAGGCCCGTTTCATAGAGATAAGCACCCCTCCTTGGGCCTGACCGCTGAAACGTATCAATGCCGAAATGTCCCCGGTATACAGCAGATCCGTATCTGGAATATAGGGACGGTTTATGACAATTTTAGTGCTTACCAGTTCCTTAAACCCATAGATACACACCTCCACAAAAGACTGAACTAGGGAACGTATATACTGTTGGTCCATGCGTTTCCTACCTCCGTCCTCTTCCCTTATTTAAGCAATGATCTTCAATACTTTTTCTCTTATATACTGCTCTCTTATGGGCTTGACGATGTAATCGGTAACCCCGTTCTCGATGGCTTCAATAACATTATCTCGAGCCCCCTCACTAGTAACCATAACGATCGGCAAGGTTTTGTATGCTTCCATAGCCCGAACCTGTTTGAGGAAATCAATTCCCGACATTACCGGCATGTTCCAATCCAGGAATACCAAATTAACCGGCTGAGATTGCAGTTGCTTCAAGGCTTCCTGCCCATTACTGGCTTCCTTGTATTGGCACGGGATATACATGTTTTCAAGACACCGTTTAATAGTCTTTCTTATGAGCTTTGAATCATCCACGATTAGGATAGTCATAGCTGTATCCTCCTTATCAGTAATTAGGGTACTTGCTTGATACAATGTTCAGCATGAAAGTATCCTGCTTATACTGCCAGATAAACAATGAAACCACAATAGGGTACATAACCATACAGAGAAACACCGGCTTATTTGAATGGCTCTAGGAAGCGGTAGGTACCTTGGAACTCTGCCGGGGAATAGATAATATGAAGGTCGTCCCCTTTCCCGCTTCAGTCTGCACTTCGATATTTCCCCCTAAATCTCGTATCCGATCCTGTACCAGATTCAACCCTATGCCACGTCCCCCATGTAACCCCTCCTCCCCGGCAGTACTGAAACCTGGCGTAAAGATAACTTCCAATAACCGGTTCCTATCCTCCACAGGCTTATCCCTCGTGATGAGACGTAACTCCTTAGCCCGTTCCTGAATCTTCTCAAAATTAAGCCCATGCCCATCATCCCTCAGGGTTATCGCAAGCCTATCCCCTTCTCCCTGTATCCACAGTTGTATCAATCCTACCCTATCCTTACCCCGCTCCTCCCGCTCTCCCGGTGCCTCGATCCCGTGATACACCGCATTCCGTACCACCTGTAATAACACCTCTTTCACCTGCCGCCGGGGACTCTCTTCCAAGGCATCCGCATCCAGTTGTTTCACCTCCAACCGTACCTGCTTCCCCATGTCCTCCGCCGCACGACGCGCTGCCCGGTTCAACGATTCAATCAATACCTGGTCATACTGCTTCCCACCGCTGCTCACCTTAAAAGCCCGAATCTTATTTATCGTGTTCCTAAACTTATCCCTCTCCAACATCAACTGTTCTATATCCATGGCCAAACTCAGTATATCCTCCACATGTACCTCCTCCTGTTCCCGCAAGTTCTTGATCTTCGATTCCAATTCATGCACCTTCGTACTGAAACTATTCAACCCCACTATCAGCGCATTGGACTTTATCGCATGTACCGACTGGTACAAGTCAACCACCGCTTCCGTTGAACTTGGCCCAAGGTCTTCCAGAATCTTATGTATCCGCCCAAACTCATACTCCAGGTCTTCCAGAAAGTCACTGAACACCCGGGGATCCACCTGGATAATCTCAAACAACGACCGCATCTCCTCCTGGAGTTTCTGTTCCTCCTGGACCAGTTTCCGTTGTAAAGCCGTCTCCAGGGTTATATCCTGGACGGTCCCCAGGATAAAGACCTTCTTATTCCCCTGGTTCACCGGTGCAAACCCGCAACTCAAGGTCTTCTCTTCACCCCCTTTAGGGGTATACTGAAACTCATGCAAAGGATTGATCTCATCCAACATCCCCTGCTCAAAGGACCGGTTAATCACCATCGTAAAATAGTCCTTCAGACGCTCCTGTTCAGCGGCTTTAAGCGATCCGGACAAGAGGGTGATGAAATCCTTCCCCTTCAAGGCCTTACACCCCAACATCTCTTCCAGGGACATTGAATACTGCCCTTGAATCGTGTAGTGCTGGTTCATAAGGAAAAATCCCACCTTCAGGTTATCCTTCATGGCGTTAATCTCGTCCCGTTCTTGCTGTAAGATCCGGGTGAGCACGATGGACATGACCACTGCCAGGGTAATGAGCAGGAGGTTTACCCCGATCATCTTGAACAAAAGGCTGGTTGCTTCAGAGAAAATGGACGTGGTAGGGATAAAGGAGACCAGGATCCAGTTTACTTCGGGGATAGCTACGGAATAGATGAACCAATGCCGGTCTATGGTGGAAAAGGTGGGGGAGTCCAAAATAGCAGCACGGTACTGGTCTAAGGCAAATTCGGTAAAGAAGTTTTTTTGTAACACCGCTTGGGTATCGTGATGGGTAATAAACAGGCCTTCATGGTTGAGGAAGAAGGTAGTTTGTCCAGGGACAAAGGCGCTTTCCTTCAGTAATTCATCTAAGAAATTGATGGAGACATCCCCGGCAACCACCCCCAGGTCCTGGTCATCGTCATCAAAGACGCTGAAGGACACCGAGGTGACAAGCTTTTGGGTTACCACATCCACATAAGGATCCGCATAGCCGGGCTTTCCGGGATTTTTCTTGGCGGAGATAAACCAATTCCGCTTTGTATTGTCCCAATCATGTGGGGGAACAAACCCGTTATCAAAAACCGTATAGCCCCCTGGTGTATCCCAGACCAGATTATTGGAGCAATACAAAAGTACTACATCCGTTTGGGTAGCGAGAACCCGCTGAAAGAACTGCTGAATCGCCCCTTGATCCACCTGCGGTTGGGCCATCAAGGGGGCTACCCCAATAGCCGTATGCTGGACCAGATTGGTCCAACTCCGGAATTGAGCGATAACCCGATCCCGCAAATGGTTTAGGTTTTCACGGGTATTCATTTCAATTTGTTGATAGGACCGGGATCGGAAGCTAATAAAAAACAATACTGACATCGACGCGGCGGTACCGATAATGATCACTAAACAGATCACCGTAAACAAAGCAGGAAACGAAGACTTACCCTTATACATGACTACTCCTGGACTATATGCAAACTACGGTCGAGCAAGCCCCTTACGCTCTAGCTCGATAGGCGCGATACTGAAAATTCATACCCCAATCTCTTGAATCGCTACGGATAAGACAAAGGACTCATGTTCAAAGATGGTAAAAGGTATACATAACAGCTTGCTTCGGCGCATAGGCCATTTGACCGTATGTTCTGCACCCAGAACAATCGTCGGGAGGGATATAATCAATCTGAAAGTATTTTCCAGAACCTGTTTGGCTCTTCCGGCGATGATATTGACTATTTCACCTAAGGTATCCATCGTATCCTCGTCTAAGGCACCATGCGAAGCCCCGGTCAGCATACCGGTAAGCTGCAGGGCCAGGGCCTGTTTCATAGAGATGGCAACCACCCCCTGAGCCTGGCCGCTTAAGCTTATCAACGCCGAAATGTCCCAGGTATTCCCTACCTTTTTATCTGAAAAATAGGGACAGGTCGCGGTAATCTTGGTTCCCACAAAATCCTTAAACACACAGGTACATACCTCAACAAAAGGTTGTATATACTGTTCCATGGTTTTCCTCCTTCATTATAAGCTCTTTTTATTAGGGTGTATAACTGAGCCTACACCCTTACTCCTACGGCGCAGGAACTGCTCCCTTTAAGAAATGAGCTTAAATATTTTTTCTCTTAAATGTTTTTCGGTTAAGGGCTTGATGATGTAATCGGTAGCCCCGTGCTTGAGGGCTTCAATCACATTATATTTAGCTCCCTCACTGGTAACCATAATGATCGGCAAGGTTTTGTACTTAGCCATGGCCCGAACTTCTTTGAGGAAATCAATACCTGACATTTCAGGCATATTCCAATCCAGGAGCACCAAATTAATGGGCTGACCTTGTAAGCGCTTCAAGGCTTCCTTCCCATTGTCAGCTTCCACGTATTGGCAGGGCACTCTCAGCATGTCAAAGCACTTTTTAACGCTATTTCTCATGATCCGTGAATCATCCACTATTAGGATAGTCATATCTGTATCCTCCCTATCAAGATTACGATACCTTATCATGATGCAATGTTTAACATGAAAGTATCCTAATCATAATACAAAGAAGATAAAATGTATAGTATACCGATTTTTCCTAAACTTCAGTTTTTGGGAACGTTTTGGGCATTACCGGTTACCCTGCGGTGGATGATCCCAGATAACGGGATGTACCAGTAAGGGGATATGGCTGGATCCAGGATTGCGCATGTACGGTACCTTAAACACGAGCCGCAGATACCTTGTTATATGCAGAAATCCTGGATCGTTTTGAGCCAAGAAAACCCCAGGCGCCTCCGGTGTAGAGCCATCCTGGGCAACCCTGTACCGGCAGGGCGACAGCCTGAACCTGAGGCTTGTTACATCCCGTAGATATGGGCAAGCTGATGGAGTAGTTCCAGGGCATTCCCTTTGCAGGTACCGCAACCGGTCCCTATCTTGGTGGCCTGTTGCAAGGCTTCCCAGGTACGAGCCCCCTTATGAAAAGCCGCTTCAATATCCTTATCGGTGATCCCCAGGCAATGGCATATTTCCGTGGATGCCTCGTGGAAGAGTCCTGCCCTGCCGGTCTTGGCAAGATAGTCGTCTATGGCTGCCCGCAGGGCTTTATCCCCCAAGACCGAACAGTGGATCTTGTAGTCCGGCAACCCGCCGAGTTTTGCTACCAGGTCTTCAGGCCGAATGGTATAGGCATCTTTAATGTTCATACCCTTGATGATTTCGGAAAGCATACTGGTAGACGCAATGGCACTGGCGCAGCCGTAGGTTTTCCACCGCACATCGGTGATGAGGTCATCCTGGATTTTCAGGAGCATCAGCATCTGATCCCCGCATTTGATATTTCCCGTTTGCCCCCGGGCATTGGCGGAAAAACTCCCTTCATCCCCTAACAGCACATTCCGGGGATTGGTGAAATGATCCTTCACCGTATCTGAATATAACCAATCGGACATGGTATTCTCCTCTCTATCTCTCTATGATGGGGGGAACAAATCCTTTATTTGAAGGGTTCTTCCCTGGATCCCAGCGCTTCCGTACTCGCTTCATAACAGCAGTTTGCTGAACCGCTCTGCCTCTGGCTAGACTGTATAGGTTCCTATCGAATTCATACCCTACATACTGCACTATCCGAAACTTCTTTGGTGGTCTGTGCGTACTGGAGAGTTGACATCGCTCGTAGCCGCGCAATGATAGGCGGTAGGGTTTCAATGATATAGGCTATATCCTCTGCAGTAAGTCCCCAGCCTAAACTAAACCGTATGGAGCCGTGGGCACGCTCAGGCCCTGCACCAATAGCCATGAGCACATGGGAAGGCTCAAGGCTGCCTGAAGCACAGGCAGAACCGGTGGAGGCTTCAATACCTATAATGTCCAGCGACAGGAGGATCGATTCCCCTTCTGCGCCGGGGAAGGACACATTGAGGGTATTGGGAAGCACATCCTGAGGATGACCGTTTATGGTAATATTCGGTACCTTTGCGAGTAGTCCATCCCGAAGCTGGGCTCGGAGGGCCGATATTTCTCTACCGTAACGCTCCACTTCTCCTACCGCAAGACTGGCCGCTTTCCCCAGTCCCAGGATACCGATGTTGTTGTAGGTTCCCGCCCGAAGACTGTCTTCCTGGTGGCCTCCATTGATCAGGGGAAAGAGGGGCGCTCCCTTTCGGGCATACAAGGCTCCTATTCCCTTGGGACCGTAGATCTTATGAGCCGACAGGGTGAGATAATCCACCCCGAGTTCATCCACCTTCACCGGTATCTTTCCCACCGCCTGCACTGCATCGGTGTGCATGAAGGCTCCGGCAGCCTTCACCAAGGCGGTAATTTCCCTGATATCCTGGATGGTCCCGATTTCGTTGTTGGCCATCATCACCGACACAAACAAGGTCCGTTCGGTTAAGGCTGCCTTGAGGTCATCATACTGTACCTTTCCGTAAGCATCCACCGGAAGAAACCGTACCGTAAACCCCAAGGTTTGTAAGAAGGCCGCAGAATTAAGGACACAAGGATGCTCGATACTGGTGGTGATGATCTCGGTCCTGCCTTTGGGCAGTACCCGACCATCCGGGCCTGAAGCGAGCCGCCGCATGGTTTGGAAAACCGTGTTATTGGATTCGGATCCGCCAGAAGTAAAGATGATAGTTCCTGGGGAGGCCCCCAGCAGTTCCCCCACCGCACGCCTTGCTTCTTCAACCCGGGCATGGGCCAGTCTTCCTGAGCGGTGCATACTCGACGCATTTCCGTAGACATCCAAGTCTTGGATCATCGCAGCCTTGACTTCCTCTTTAAGAGGGGTAGTCGCATTATAATCAATATAAACCCGTCGTTCTGCCATAGATGCTCCTTTACCTATGAGTTACTAGTATAGCAATAACTATACTTATAGGAATTCGGGGGACACCCCTAGAATTCCTATAAGTATACCCTATAATCTTTATGTATACTAATAATTATGATTGTTTTAGTCAATTACCCCGCCATCAGGGTTTCTGAGTACTTCATCCTTGCCTGCCCTGCCCCGTTCGCCGGGGGTTCCACGGTTCCTATACCGTTGTAAGGATGCTGTACTGATGTTGCTTGGAGAAACCAGTATTTTTTATGTGCGCTACTCTGGGGTATACTACAAATACTCTGTTTGGTTGAAGCGTAGCTGTTCAGTGATCCTTCGGTATCGCTCCGGGTAAGGAACAGTGCATTAAAAAAATGCTCAAACCCGCATTTTTTTTCTCAATACCGGTAAAAAGGACTAGTAATATTAATGAAAAGATAGTATTATATAAAAAGTTCTATGATCGTTACTATTCCTATGTTTGATTATAGACGATATAAAGAAATCTTGCAAGGAGTTTTATGCATGAAAAAATCGGCAGTCTTACAACCCGGAGATGTATTACGAGATCTCTTGGATGAGTACCAAATTAACCCTACCCAATTAGCGGAAGACATTCAAATGAGCGTATCGGCGGTCCGGCAGATAGTCAGCAACAAGGCAAAGATAAGCCTCCATATTGCCAAGCGTTTATCAAAGTATTTTGGTACCACCGTGCAGTATTGGGTTGATTTGCAGAATACCATTGATCTCGTCAGAATAGAGAACGATCAGGAATTAGCCGAGATCGTAAAGCAGATACCCAAAGCTAAAAAACCCTCGATCAAGACTGCGGCAAGCAAACCCGCTGCCAAGCGGAATACCGGCAGAACTGCTACAGTAGAGAAAATTCCCGAGAAACCATCCCGGAAGCCTCGATCAAAAAAAGTAAAAGATCCGGATATGCAAGAAAGCACCTCATCCGATTGGGATGAAGCGTAAACGGCACCGGAGGCTCCGCGGTTTCTTAAGATCTGTTTCATGGGCCTGAATGAGAAGAGCGGCCTCTAAGAATTCCCTGGATTTTTAGGGGCTTTTTCTTTTTATGGTCCTATCAAGAATAGGGTGGCGTGGTGGTGAAAAAGGTAAAAGAGCAAAATTCTGCCTTATTAAAGCATCCTGATATATTGTATCTTCACCTCGTGGCGTAACGAATTGTTTGGTTATAAAGAAAATTGGTAATCTATGGGACATACAAAAACAGCGCTTTTCCGTTATTATCAAACCAAAGGGCATATCCTTTCTGGTACGCTTATTAAAGTCATTGCCCTGGTGCTTATGGTCATGGACCATCTGCATCAGATCTTTCATACCCACGGGGTCCCGGCCTGGTTCAATTGGTTTGGCCGTCCTGTGGCAACCCTGTTTATATTCCTCTGTGCCGAGGGTTTTTACTATACCCAGAGCAGAAAAAGGTATATGCTCCAGCTTCTCTTGGGATTTCTCTTGATGTCGGGCATAGGTATGGGGCTTTCCCATTTCATGCCACTTGAGTCGGTGGTGCTTATGAATAATATGTTTGGCACCCTCTTCATGAGCACCTTTTATATGCTGATGGTTGACCTGCTCCGTACCAGTATCACCGCCAAGAAAACCAGAAGGACCCTGCTTGTCTTGGGAGGGATGATCCTCCCTTGGATCATCGGTCTTGGGCTGCTGGTAATCATTTCAGAAAACTTCCTCTCCTGGCCTTTGGCTATGATTCTGCTTTTTATCCCCAATCCTATCATCGTCGAGGGCGGATTCGTTCTGGTTTTCATGGGGGTGTTGTTTTATATCCTGCGGAAATTCCGGCTTGCCCAAATGGGGGTCGTGTTGCTTATAAGCGTCTTTTCAGCCCTGACCACCAAGAATGCCCAGTGGCTCATGGCAAGCGCCATAGTACCTATGTGGTTATATAACGGACAGCGGGGACGAGGGGGCAAGTACTTTTTCTATATCTTTTATCCTGCCCATCTCTATATCTTTTACAGTATCGCCTGGCTTATACAGTAAAAGACTTGCAGGATCTGCCCTAGGACCGAGACCTCCGGCGCGTCCTCCCCACCCTCAGGATATTCTTTTATTGGGGGAGCCTATAGGCTTTTTTTAGAGCCGTATCTTGTAGCCTGTGGGTAAGGGTAAAAAAAATGCAAAGGTTCAAAGCCCATGCATTCCCGAATGGGTATGGGTTACTACTAGAAACCACTGCGCACTTGGTGTATATACATAAGGGCATAGGTACCCTTAGCTTGGTTCGCCGTATATCCTTTCACTTCTATTAAAATATCCGCGCCCTCCTTCATCCCAATCCGGAGCGGATCCTTAAAGCCTGAGTCTACGCCGAAGTACCGCGAAGCGTTAAGATCTTCCCGGTATATGATAACCAGAATATCGCCGGTTTTCGTCCCATCCCCTTCAAGGGAATCCCATCGGATAAGGTGGATTGTCCTGCTTGTACATGGAAACGGTAATAACGGTACTCCCCTGAGGCGATTTCGTCTTCCTGCCAGATATTGTTCTGAAGATTTACGCTGCCTTGATGGTGTGAAGTATAGCATCGACCCTATAACGAACAAAAACCCGTGATTGGTATGGATGAGCAGCATAGTAAACGTGAAGCTAATGAGTATGTCCGCAAAGGGGAGTGTCAGGGTGTTGAGTCTTTGGGGGGAAGGCGGTATGTTGCGGCGTCAGAACGGCGGACACGACAGAATTGGGCGCGGGAAATAAAATCCATCGTTACCGAACCGTATCCCCAGGCGGAAACTAAACTTGACCCTCAGAATCACACGAGGTACTCCCGGTAAGCCAGCAGAATATATAATTTCATAAGCCCTATCCCTATCGTCTTCACTCTAGGCGGGCCATCACTGGGTACCCGTTTCGGCCCCCCAATCGTTCAAGATAATCTATCGCCTCTTTTATCGTATACGGGTTCTTCGGTTCCTTCTTCGTCTTATTCACCGCACTATACAGTACCTTCCACTTATACGCTTCTTCCACCGTTTCCACCAGTTCGCTTGTCGTCAGAAACCATTTTATCGCCTCCTTCCCCGGGTGCGGTTTTTCTTCCTTCACATAAATACCTTGCAAGTCTATACCATCCGGTAATGTCTTAACCAGATTGAGCATACGCGGTCGCTTGACCGAATACGACGCATACCTCATCTGCAATACCGCCTCCCGGTCCGGTATACCCCTCCTGCTGTCCCGGGTGAGCCTTACTTCAATCCTCCCCGGGCATCCTTTCTTCCGTATCGCACCAGTATCCGCTCGTTTTCCATCGTCATCCGGTTCTGGACTATCCTGATGAGTACCGGTTCATCCAACGATTGCGCCTTGGCGAACAACTCATCGGAATTTGGTCCGCCATATCCCCTTCCCGGTCACAGACGGTAATCACCTTGACCCCGCAGGGTATAGCCGCCGTACTTGTTTGCGCTCGCGGCGTGCCGATTCGTCTTTGGCTTCTGCCCGGTTATACCTTGACTGGTCCGACCCCTAAAACCAGTCCGTCGCAGGTCACTGCAAGGCAGCTATGGATGTCTTATCGCTGCTATACCCTATCCCCTCAGGTTTCACCTGGCTGTCGTATCAGGGTCTCCATCGTTCTGATAAACCGCTTCTCAAACCGGAGTGAATGAAAATGCAGACCCGCAAATTCTTCTTCCCTATTCGGGAATCGCGCTCAGGGCCATAACATAACCCTCCGTTGTTCCCGCAGGCAGATTGGCAACGGTTCCGCTCACGGTTCGGGTCAGGATACCGGAAAGGGAAACAAACCCTTTTGTCCTTGTTTCTTAATTTGTTAACAGCGTTAAACCCGCGCCCGCCGGGGTCTAGCTTACACCCCGGCTGAGGCACAGGTTCATCAGACCCTCCTTATTCCGTAGACAGTTCCATCATCGCGTTGATGTCCAGCGGCACCGTGGCCG
>JAITJS010000117.1 GCA_031278815.1 Treponema sp. | reverse complement strand
GCTTATCAGGAGCCGGTGTATCGCCAAGCTTGAAAAGCCGCTTGACATAAGCATTGCAAACCATAATACTTTTTTCCAGAAGTTTTACCCCTATGAGCCGTTTCAACCCATCAGGGTGTAGGGTACCGACCGACCTGCACCACAGTAAGGAATACCCCATGAGCCAATCCCCAGCTTCCAAAGCTCAGTACCAGGGCATGAAGGTCCTCGTTATGGGCTTGGGGCTTCATGGAGGCGGATTGGCGTCGGTTCAGTACCTTGCAAGGAAGGGGGCGCAGATTACGGTTACGGATCTCCGGGACGAGAAGACGTTGGCCTCTTCTCTTAAACCCCTTAAGAGCCTGCCGTCTATCCGCTATGTACTGGGACATCACGACCCAGAGGACTTTAAAAAAGCCGATATGGTGATAAAAAATCCCGGGGTACGGCCGGATTCTCCCTATTTAGCCCTCAATCAATGTATAGAAACAGACCTTTCCCTTTTCTTAGCCCATTCTCCTGCCAGGCTCATCGGGATTACCGGTTCCAAGGGTAAATCCAGCGCCGCCTCAGCGCTGCATTGGGTGCTCACCGCAGCGCAAACTCAGGGGCTTATCCCCGGTAAAGCCTATGTGGGGGGTAATATTACCGTGTCTCCCCTGGCCTTTTTAGATGACCTGAGTGCTGAAGATACGGTGGTTCTGGAACTCTCAAGCTGGCAGCTCGGGGACCTCCAAGGCCGAGTACAGGAGGAGGTCGTGGATGCAGGGGGAAAGCCTAAGGCCCTCCTCAAACCCCAGGCTGCGGTATTTACCTCCCTCTTGCCGGATCACCTGGATCGCTACGGTACTATGGAAGCCTATATAGGGGATAAGCGCATCCTCTACCAGGGACAAGATCCCCAAGACCTGACGGTCGCGCCGGATGATCCCTGGGGGAGGAGCTTCCTTGCCGAAACTCAGGGCAGGCCCCAGGTCTATGGGGAAACGCCTCTCCCCATAGACCTGACCGGCGGCTGGCTCACCGGTCCCTCGGGTCCGGGCCTTGCCCGGCTTAAGGGAGCTTCCCCTATACCGGTGGAAGTGGTTCCTTCCCAGCTCCGTATTCCCGGGTATCACCAGAAGAAAAACCTCCTAGCCGCAGGGCTGGCCCTCTTGGATCTGGGGCTTCCTGCGGGGTTTATTCGGGATGCCCTGGGAAGCTTTCCGGGGATTGAACACCGGCTGGAATGGTTTCATGAAGCCGGAGGGATTCGTTTCTATAACGATACTGCGGCCACCATTCCTGATGCCGCCGCCGCAGCGGTGAGGGCCTTTACGGCGCCAGTGGTCCTGGTTACCGGAGGAACCGACAAAAAGTTGGACTTTACTCCCCTGGTCCAGGCTGCTACACAGGCTAAGGCGCTTATCCTCCTTGCGGGAACTGGCAGCGATAGGCTAAGACCCCTGCTGGAGGAGGTGTTCTGTTCCTACCGAGGACCCTTTGATTCGGTGGATCAGGCAGTGAGCGCTAGTTTGGAAGCGGCCCGGCCTGGGGATGTGGTGGTGTTTTCTCCTGGATGCGCTTCTTTCGGTATGTTCTTAAACGAGTTTCACCGAGGCCGCCAATGGAAGGAGGCGGTACGCCGACTTACGGGAAAGGGGACCAATGGATAGGGAACTGCTCATGACCCGAGCCCGGATTATACGACAAACTCGCACTTTTTTTGACCGCCGTGGCTACCTTGAGGTGGATACCCCCCTTCTGGCCCCGAACCTTATCCCTGAATCATGCCTTGAAGTCTTTGAAACTGCCTACCTCCCTCCGCTTTTGAGCAAAGCTAGGCAAGCCCAAGCCTATTGGCTCATTCCTTCCCCGGAAATGTGGATGAAGAAGCTCATTGCCGACCACCGGGTATCCCTGTACCAGATCTGCAAGTCTTTCCGTAACGGCGAATCCCTGGGCCGCCTGCATAGTCCTGAGTTTACCCTGCTGGAATACTATACTATGGATGGGGATTATACCGATTCCCTCTCAGTAACCGAGGACTTGTTTCAGTTTCTTCTTACTGAGCTGAGCGAAGAGGACAGGGACCGTTCAGCCTTGAACCCTCCGTTTATGCGGATCCCTATGGAAGAAGCCTTTTCCCGTTGGGCAGGATTCAGCCTTTTTGACGCGGTAGCACAAGGAGTCTTGGAAGAAAAAGCCTGGGGGCTTGGCCTTAAGCCGCCTCCAGGCATGGGCCTGGAGGACCTGTATAACCTCATCTTTGTCCATGCAGTAGAGCCGCAGCTTCCTCAAAACAAAGCCGTGGCGCTTATGGATTACCCTGCTTTTATCCCTTGCCTGGCAAAGAAACGCCCCCAGGGAAAGACATTAGAACGGTGGGAACTCTATGTCCAGGGGATAGAACTGGCGAATTGTTACACCGAGGAAGGGGATCCGCAACAGGTACGGGAGTATTTTAACGAAGAAGGGGCCCGTAAGGCCCGGACTGCCCTAGTTCCCCATAGGATCGATGCGGAGTACTGGAAGGTCTTCCTGCCTCGCAAAGGCAAGCCCTTCCCCCCGTGCTCTGGAGTAGCCTTGGGTCTAGATAGGCTCATCATGGCCCTCACCGGCAGATCCAGCATTGACGGGGTCCTTCCGTTTCCTATGGAAGCTCAGGCTTGAGCGCGTCTCCCTTCTGGACTTGCATCATCCTGTCGTACAAGGCGTCTCCCACGCATTGCCGTGCATATTTACACCAACGGATACAGTGTTGCGTATCGTTGTAGGCGATGAATCCGCAACCTTCGCAGGTTGCATAGGTATCAATGGAGAAAAGGTCAATCTCTGCGCCGCATTGCGGACAGATCTTAGTGGTTAAGCTGGGTGTTCCACGCAGGTGCTCTGCACCGGGACATCGGTTCATGCTCGGAGCCTCCCTTGGTTTGTTTATATCCTGCGTGCGCTCCGCTCCTCTATACCGGCTTACCCATACCTTAAGGAGTACTCTAGTAGTCAGAGGAAGGGCGTATACGCTATACTATATAGTATCGTGCTGAACCAGTAGTATCAGTTGTTTTTACAACAAATACCGTACTTTGGGACAAGAGTAATGAAAAAAGCGGTCCTACTCATGGAAATACTCAAGGCTTGCGCTCTTTTTACGGGTATCGACGAAGCTGATGTAGGGGCTATTCTGGAGTGCTTGGGTGCGCGGCAGAAACACTATGAAAAAAATACCTTCGTCTTTATAGCCGATACACCCCTCTCTGCTGCCATACCGGTAGGCATCCTCCTTTCTGGGAGGGTCCATCTGATTCAGGATGATTTTTGGGGAAACCGTAGCATTATAGCGCAGGTTAAACCAGGAGGCTTAGTGGGAGAGGCCTTTGCCTGTGGAGAACTCAGCCGGCTGCCGGTGAGTGCTTTTGCGGCTGAAGCATCGGATATGCTTTTAGTGGATTATAAACGGATCATTACCCTCTGCTCGTCGGTGTGTGCGTTTCATTCCAGACTGATACGCAATATAATCCGTATTCTGGCGGAACACAATAGCATACTGATCCAAAAAATTGAACATATCACCCGCCGTACGACCCGGGAGAAACTGCGCTCCTATCTTTCACGAGAGGCCCAGAAGGCCGGGACCAGCCACTTTGATATCCCCTTTAACCGGCAGGAATTGGCAGATTATCTTGGGGTTGACCGAAGCGCCATGTCTAATGAACTGTGCAAGATGCGCAATGAGGGCATACTCAACTTCGATCGTAATCATTTTTTTCTTTTTCAAAACTCCCGTAAGGCTGGATCGGTGGGTCCCCTGGATTAGCTTCGTAGGAGCAGCAAGCCTTCCGGGGGGATACATAACCACTGGGGTATATCCTTATATTGGTATTTACTGTATTTCCACCACAGTTCCCCCTGTTCTGCAGGGCTTGAGGCGTCCCCATTGGTAAAGAGCAGGACCTGTTCAAAGGGTTCTTCGGATCGCCGAGTAATGGCTATGCGGACCTGGTTGTAGCGTCCTGATGCAGGGTCTGGGGTTTTCCATAAAGGTGTAAAGTCATGGGCGCGGATTCCCACATGGGTAATGGAGTCCTCAATCGGCACGGGGACCTGCAGGGACAATCCCCAATCCAGGGCGTACAGGGTGTGCAGTCCGGTCCGCCGTATGGGAGAGATGTTTTTACACCCGGTGATGCGGGCTACTGGTACCGAACCGGGATGCTGAAACAAGGTTTTGGTGGCGCCTTTGGTCAAAACCCGACCCCTATCCATCACCAAGAGGGTATCACAAAGCCTATAGGCTTCATCCCGGCTGTGGGTAACCATGATCACATCATGCCGGGACTCAAGCATGGTAAGGAGTTGGATTTGCATCTGTTCCCGCAGATGGGTATCCAGGGCAGAAAAGGGTTCATCCAACAGGATACACTCAGGATCCTGGATGAGCATCCGGGCCAGGGCGGTCCGTTGCTGCTGGCCCCCGGAAAGTTGACGGGGATAGCGGTCTTCCAGGTCCGTAAGCCCAAACCGGCTAAGCCAGGACCGGGCTTTTTTGAGCTTTTCCGGTTTTGCAAGGGAAAGAGCCACGGTAATATTCTTTAATACCGTCATTCGAGGGAATAGGGCATAGTTCTGAAAGAGATACCCTACGTGCCGAGCCTGAGGTTTGAGGTTTATCTTGCGACGGGAGTCAAATAAAACCCGACCATTGACAGAAATATACCCCTCATCAGGAGTTTCAATACCGGCGATACATTTGAGGGTCATACTTTTCCCGCACCCTGAAGCGCCTAAGATGCCTAGGCAGGTATCATCGTTATCAAAGTCGGTTTCCAGGTAGAAATGTCGGGATACCCGTTTACGAATCAAGACTTGAATACTCATAACCGCCCCCGGCTTTCACCGGAATCCAGGGGGAGCTCGGGGGGCCGCTCATTTTGCAAGGTCCCGTAATTCATCAGGGCCACGACCCCAAAAGAAAACAGAACGATAATGAGGACGTAGGTATAGGCGCTCTCCATATCTCCTGCGGCCACGGTGGAATAAATTGCCAAGGGCAAGGTCCGGGTTTTTCCCGGGATATTACCGGCGATCATGGCAGTGGCGCCAAATTCCCCTAAACCCCGGGCAAAAGCCAAGACCCCTCCTGAGGCAACTCCAGGCATGGCCGTAGGGAGACTCACCTTCCAGAATAGCTTCCATTCAGACATACCCAGGGTTCGGGCAGCGTAGATAAGGCTTGGGTCTACCTGCTCAAGCGCGCCGCGGGCGGATCGGTACATCAAGGGAAAGGATATGGTCACTGCCGCAAGGACCGTGGCCCCCCAAGAGAAGGCAATTTTGATGCTCCAGAAGGCTAAGAAGAACCGACCCACCGGCCCTCTCACCCCAAAAAGGTACAAGAGGAAGAAACCTGCCACCGTGGGAGGCAAGACCAGCGGCAGGGTGAGGATCCCGTCCAGGATCATCTTCCATTCCTTGCGCTGGATCCCGGCGACCCCTTTAGCTACCAATATCCCCAGGAAAAAGGTTACCCCAATCGCCACAGAAGCGGTTTTTATGGAAATCAGGATGGGCGAAAGGTTCATCATGCGGCTTTTTTAATGGGTTATTGGTTCGGGGAAAACCCAAAAGCTTTGAAAATCCCTAAAGCCTCAGGAGAGGCAAGGAAATTGATAAAAAGCTGGGCTTCTTCTGGATGCTGCGAAGCCCCAAGCATCCCCACCGGGTAGATCACCTTGGTGGCCAAGAGTCCTTCCGGGAGTTCTTGGAGGATCTCCACTTTTGGGGTAGCAGCTGCATCAGTGGCATAGACGATTCCCACTTCCGCGCTCCCTTCCCCAACCCAGTTTAGCACCTCGGTTACATTGCTCCCCAGGCTCACCTTAGCAGCAACTTCTTCCCAGGTACCAAGATTGGTAAAGACTTCCTGGGCGTACTGGCCTGCTGGGGTAGTGGCAGGATCCCCCAGGGCGATGATCTTTGCCTCGGTGATGTTCTGGAAGCCCGTAACCGGGGTAGTGGTTCCTACAGGCTTAATCAGGACCAATTTATTCTGCAACAGGGGCTTCACCGAGGTCGCGAGGATGAAGTTCTTCGCTACCAAGGCATCCATTTGCCGAGTTGCAGCAGACATGAAGACATCCGCCTCGAGTCCCTGCTCAATCTGGGTCTGGAGTCTTCCGGAACTATCGTAGATCCCCTTCACGGTGATCTGAGGGTAGTTCTTTTGGAACAAGGGAATGAGTTCCTGCACATAGGCATTTTCCAGACTTGCCGCGGCTGCAACCAGTATGGTTACCGGCGCTTGTTGGGGGGCTTCAGTTGGGGCAGGGCTTTGCTCTTTCCGGGAACCGGAAAAGACCGGGGTCTGACTGAGGATGAGCAAGAGGAACACCCCTAGCATCAATCGTCTTCGATTGGGTTTCATTGGTTTCATTATTTTCCTCCAAAAGTTTAATAGGTTTATTATAGATACCTCTATCAATTTATGCAATATAGAAACCAATAAAACATACTACTTACAAACCTTTAATGAACTTTAAATAAAGAAAACAAAGAAAAACCATAAAGCCCTGCAATAAAACAAAGGTAAACCGTTCATAAGAACTGGTGCAGGAACAAGCGGGGCTCAGGGTAATGTATAGTAAAGCTATAACATTTGGGGATTCCTTCAATGAGAAGGTCCTGCCTGGAGGGAGCCCTTGATTGTCAATACCTACCGGAAGGTGTATGATCCTAGTATGAATGATATGCCTGCTCCTCCTGCTGAAATACCCCCTCCTGAACGAATACAAAATTACGTTTTTGGGGTTATTCTTATCTTATTGCTGATCGCGGTCTGTAGGCTCTTTGCACCCTTTTTTACCATGCTATTATGGTCCACCATGTTTTATGTGCTTTTGAGTCCCTTGCATAAGCGGCTTATAAAAGGACTGGACCCCAAAAGCCTCAAGGGTATCCTCCTTAAAAACCTCTGGTCCGCAGTATTTGCCGTGGGGACCGTCGTGATCATCCTCATTCCCCTGCTTTTCGTGGGCTTTCAATGTATCAAACAGATCATTGACCTTACCCGCATGGTTCGGGAGGTATTTTATACCAAACCCGATGTTTTAGCGGACCTCTTTGGGCATATTGGGGAATTTATTCGAGATATTACGGCAGGACAAATCCTTCTTACGGTAGAGGATATTCAGAGGCGGCTCCTGAACCTCCTAAGTTCCAGCCTGCAAGATATGGTGCATATCTCCAGCGATTTTGCATGGAACCTGGGTTCCTTTTTTTTCGGTTTGGCATTGATCATGTTCTCCCTTTTCTTTTTTTATATGGATGCTCCGTATCTCTCCCATTTGGTGCTCCATGCGATCCCGATACGGAAAACCTACCTCAGCGCCTTGGTGGTGAAATTCATGGATATAACCAGGAATCTGTTTTTGGGTTACATCATCGTGGCCTTTATCCAGGCGATTATGGGGTATATCATCTTCCATCTCTTTCAGGTTAAGGGGGCCCTGGTCTTTGCGGTCTTGACCTTTATCTGTGTGTTTATTCCCATGATAGGAGGGAGCCTCGTATGGCTTCCCCTGGGGATCATTCGTATCATCGGAGGTGACGTCCTGGGGGGTATTATCTTTCTCATCGTCTCGGGGATATTCATCTCTATCTTGGATAATTTTCTGCGTCCCATGTTTCTCCAGAATAGGATACAACTCCACCCCTTGATCATCTTCTTCGCCATCTTTGGGGGGTTGAGCGCCTTTGGTTTCAACGGCATTATCTTAGGGCCTATGGTGGTGATCCTCTTCCTCACGGTCTTGGATTTATTCCTCACTGAGCATAAAATGGAAACAGAGTAGAGGCTTTTTCAGCATGGCATATCTTGAAAAAGCTCATTACATTAAAAAACATGGAGGGCCTTATAATGAATGCAATTATCACCGTAGTGGGAGCCGATAAGGTCGGTATCATCGCCCAGGTCAGCGCGTTTTTAGCAGAACGGAATATCAATATAGAAGATATAAGCCAAACCGTATTGTCCGGTAATTTTGTCATGATGATGATGGTGGACTTGTCTCAGGGTAATACCACCCTGGAAAAGGTCAAAGAAGACCTGACTTTCCTTGGCTCCTCCCTGCAGGTCTCTATCAACCTCATGCATGAAGCAGTCTTCAAAGCCATGCACCGGATCTAAAGTTTTGTTTAGCCTGAAATCCGGGAATAGCCGAGAAAGGCCCTGCAAAAAGCGGGTTTTCGTGACGCCTTAGGGGACTTTGCCTCAGGGTGCCACGACCGTCCCGTGAAGATTCCACTGCTCCTTAGGGGAATACCAAAGAGAACGGCAGGGGCTAGCGGGCCTTTAAGGGGATAGGGCCGCCACAGCAGCCCCGAACAGGGAAGCCTGCTCTACGGGGGATATCACATAGAAACGCTTTTTTTCAGCGACCAGCAGGGTATGCAGGTAGGATTCCAGGGCAGTGCGCATTCCCTGGTATATCATGTAGGTAGTACCTTCCACGGCAATACGGACCGGTGCAAAGGGATGGTATCCTTCCAGTCGTTCCACCGCAGCAGCCACCACGGCTGCAGAAAACCGGGCTGCCCGCTCGGTTACCAGGGAGCTCAGATACAGCACCGTTGCCATGGCATCTCCTTCGTCCGTATCAAAGAGTTTTCCCATAGAACCTTCCCCTCCAAAAGGCGTGTGCATAAAGGCGTTTAAGTCTTTAGTTGCTAGGCTAGGCCATGCAAGAAAGTCTTCGGACTTTCTAAAGCGAAGCAGGCCGTCTCGTATGGCCTGTTTGAGGATATGGAAGGTAAGGGGACCCAGATACGCCCCGGCAGTGGCCTTTTCCAGGGTATAGGCTCCGGGGTTCTTGGTAGTGGCATCGTATTCCCGGTCCAAGATCCCCATATACCGATGGGCAAAGGTGCCGGTTTCGCATACTACGATTTGAGGGGCAGCGGTCGATGAAAAGCCGATCTTAGGAATGCTCTTTTCTGGGTAGGCGGTATTAAGGCCGGTTCCCAGAATTAAGCCTACCACTGGTCCCAGGCCTCCATGGGAAGGAAGGGAAACAAGACCCGAAAGCAAGGTCGCCACCGTATCATTTAAGAGCACAATCTTGCGGGGTACCGGGATCTTCCGGCGAGCCAAGGCATCCCGCAGCCCTTGGCCAATGGCTTTTCCGATCACTTCAGGGGCATCCACTTCCTTGCTGAATCTCAGGAGTATACCGTCGGCATCCTTGGTTATTTCCATAGGATAGGAGAAGGTAAAGCCTATGCCTTCCACCTCCGATGCCTTTTCAATGAGGGGGGCCGTTATTTCGGCTATTTTGTCGAAAAACTCCTCATGGCTTACCCGCCCATAGGTACCGGGCATCGGTATTTTCTCACTGCTCTGGGCCAGCACTTTTCCCTGCCCATCAAACCGAATCAGGGCGGCTCGCAGATTGGTTCCCCCCGCATCCAGGGCAATCACGGTTTTGCCCACGGGGACCCGGGAAACCGGACTGATATAGGCGGGGATCATGGGAAGACTGGAAACGTGTCCTCGCAGCCCCCGCTCCATATCAATCAAAACATCCTGCACCAAGGCCAGCGGGTCGATCCGCGTATAATGGAAACCGTAATACCGGGCAAATTCAGTCAATGTATGGGGATCAAATGTTGCAGATGAACTCATAGATTACCTCATAAATGTAATAATATGTAACAAACTATACTGGATATGAGGGGTCTTTGAAAGGCATAAGATACATCACCAGCGAAGCATCCATCAGCTCATGAACCAGATAGACCACCAATGACTGATTGCGCCAAGGAGGACAAATACGTGCCAGGTAACATGGGCGCCTCGGTAGGTAGGCTTACTATACCAGATGACTCCCAGGGTATAGGCTATGCCTCCTCCCACAAGGAACATAAGGCTAGGAAAGGGGATGGCCTTGACTAGACGCGGCCCCAAGATCAGCACCGCCCATCCCATCCCAATATACACCCCTCGTTCCAGTTTCTTTAAAACCCTGCAATTAACCGCATGTAGGGTGATACCGGTTATGGCCAAGGCCCATTCAATGCTAAAACAGATCCAGCCCACGGGGCCGTTCAAGGCAAGGAGACAGAAAGGAGTGTAGGTTCCTGCGATGAGCAGGTAGATCGCGGAATGATCGAAGATCCGAAACACCCGTTTTGTCCTTTCATGCTGGATGATATGGTACAAGGTAGAGGTAAGAAACATGGTGATCATAGCCGCCATGAAGATAGTATAGGAACATATCGCCAGGGTACCCTCGTAGGTCCCGCCTAGGTATCCTTTGGCCCGAAGCACCAGTAACACTAAACCTGCGGTGGCCAAGAGCGCGCCCAGGCCATGTAAGATCCCATTGGCACGTTCTTCTTCCGAGGTTTGAAACGGCAGGGGCTTAGGAATAGGATGTAATCTTTTGGCTTGCCCTGATTGCATCCCCTGATATAGTGGTGTCATATTTCGCATATCCTTAAGCTAGTTTGACGCTGTTCTCTTCTAGGGGTTGCAGTAAAAGGGAATTTTCTGGGAAAGTTCCTGGAGCTGGGAGCGGCTTCCCATTGCAGGTCCAGGAGAAACCTGGGGGCTTGTAAGGCCCCCCAGGTTTCTATGCGTTTATCCGAGCGGGCTTGGCATATTCCCGGTTCACCAGTTTGTATTTTTGTTTTATCGCATACAGGCTTGAGTCAACCGTTCCTTTAGGAATACCCAAGACCTCGGCTACTTCGCGGTTAGTGGCGTAATGATTCATAGCGGCTAATCGTTTTCTCATCCCGTTATATCGTATCTGGGCTCGTTCCATTTGGCCTTTTATTTTTTCATAGTGGACCGATCCTTCCAGGGCAGTTTCCAATTTTTTTCTAAAGACTATACACCGGTAGTATTGACACTCTACTCGTTCAAGAAGCCCGCGGCGTGCTTCGTCCCGTTCAAGTCTCCGGTTCCGCAGTTCATCAATTAACTTCTGGAGCTGGGCTTTTTCTATACCGATTGCCGGAGCAATACGAGAGATATGATCTTCGGATACAAAACAATATGTTTTAAGCAATAATATGAGGATCTGTCGAGGATTAGAAACCGGTTTAATAGCTGAAAAGGGCTCTAAATAGGCAGGCTCATTTTCGCTGGGGTTCATATCTTCTGCTCGGGCTTCCCAGAAGGCATGTTCGGTAAGGTCATGATCCGCTTGCCGGGAACGGTATTCCCGGGCGGACCAATACACCAAGGAGGCGATATAGGCCTCAAAGGACGCCCCGGTATCCTTATAACTGGTGATGGCTCGGCTCATACGAGGGTAGAACCAACATAGAAAATCAACGCATGTATCCTTGTCCCAGGCAAAGAGATGAAATCGGCGGCGGTTTTCAAGGATAAACGTAAAGATATGCCCTTCAAAGTCCTTCTTGGGTAAATCTCCTTGACTGTACTGCTGCAAGAGCCCACTCAACGATACGATTTCCTGCATATAAAACTCCTTTTCTTTTCGAAACGTATATTCATATAAAGGAAATCAAGTCCTCCTTTGATTTAATTGACATGATAAATTTAACACTATTTACTGTAATAATGTAATGGAAGAGACGAGTATATCTGGGGGTTGGATAAAAATCCATAAAGAGGGCTCGGACTTTTTGGGGAAATTCGGTCCCCTTTACATAGGGCCCAAGACCCCCCATTACCGGCATTACAAACAGGGCCGGCGTTTATGGGGCGATTTTAGGAAAGGGAAGAGGAGGTTCCTCCATAAAAGGTTTCATAGCGGCCGGTTTGAGACAGATCATAGCCTCCCAGCATTTCTATATCTTGTTTGAACTCACCCTCTAAGACATAAGAGAGTATGGTTCTCATCGTAGGAGTCTTTAGGTCTGCAAGACGGAATATAAAATCATACCATTCCAATTGCAGGGGAACAAAATCAACCCCAGGAATATGCTCCCTCCCCCGCTCACAGCCGCAGCCAAGATCTGCCTCGCCTTTAGCCACGGAGTTGGCACAGGCCAGATGAGAAGTGTATTCATTGGTATACCCCTGGATATGATCCGTATCGATCCCCAAGTGGGCCAACTTCTGATCTAGGAGGATCCGGGTGCCGCACCCTCGTTCCCGATTGATCATGCTTATTTCCTGCCGAGCTAAATCCTTCCAGTCTTGGATATGCAGGGGGTTTCCCTTCTTAACGTAAAACCCCTGCATACGGCCGGCAAGCCGCAGCGCCCCCACCGGAAGCCCGGGAAGGAGGTGCTGAATAAAGGGATAGTTATACGTATTGGTTTCCCCGTCCCACAGATGAGAAGCGGCCATAGTCACCCGACCGTTATACAGGGTAAATAAGCCGTTATAGCTACCCATAAAAGAACGGAGGACCAGGTTAGTCCCGGCCCGGGAAATCCGGCTCACCAAAAGGTCAAGGCACTTATCCTGGCCGCATATAATGACAGGCGCTTGGGGAGCACCAGGAAAATCCACCAGGGGCTTATCTCCAAGGCGCCCAGCCGGTCCTTCGGTTCCAAGCGCGGGCGCCGGGGCCAGGGAACCGGTCTTCCTGGACTGCAGATAGCGGTTGATATCCTCTTGGGAAACCCGAACCTGTTTACCCACTTTGGAAGAGGGAAGTTCCCCACGCTTAATCAGTTCATACACCGTATATTTTTTGATACGCAATTGTTTAGCCACATCTTCCGCAGTCAGCAGGGTTGATTCCATAGGATCCTTCCTTCAAATTATAGTAAGTAGTATAGTGAATATCCCCGAGAAGCTCAATCCAAGGGGTCAGTCCCCAGGAGCCCTGATAATGGGCTAAACTTGACCCGCAAAATTTTCTCATTTGTGCTCTACTCCCTGCAAAGTCAAGGGCTCTGGGGAGGGAAATATGGCGCAGAGGACAAGTTTCAACAGGGAAGAAGCATTCCCCGGGCGGGAGGATGACGAAATTGCCGTTACATTCCAGTTTTGCCATTTTTCGCGGTACCCTGTAGAGACCGCTTATCCGGGGAGCTGCATGCCTCTGTCTACCGGGAACGTTTTTTCAGGAGGAGGGGCGCGAGGGTAAAAAAAGCGGCACTCCGGAAGGAGCGCCACAGGCCGCTTAGAGGCGCGGTTATTAATAATAGGAGGAGACCCCCAATACTATACGCGGCGTAATCGCTATAGGGTGAAACTTCTATATAATAGCTTCCACTTAATTGTACTCTCCGCTGGGCTCCGCGGCGATCGTATTTACGTACTTCATATCCTCACCATATCCTTGGTAGATACTAAAGGCAACACCGTGTCGAATAATTACCCATCTATAACAGGTTAGTGCTGATGCAGGAGTTGTTTGCCCCCTATAAAAGCGGAACCAAAACCCTAGGGTTAGACAACCCCAGATAGCAGCGGTGAACAATCATCAAAGACTTCACGCTGCTTCATGGTTTAGCACTCTGGTGCTTATCCGCGTATTCTCCTAACAAGAGTATGGAAGTGTGTAACAGCCACGCTCCTCAACACCGCTTAGTATGGTACCTTTGATGATTTCAAGAAATCCATTGATGCCTGTATAGCCAAAACTGATACGGATTATTATAGGCGTATGAGCTTTTTCATTTCTAAAAATATTCAGAGATTTAATAGACTTGTTTAAAAACCCCAAGGATGCTATAATAACGGCATGGAAAAGGAAAAAGAGGCAGAGGATGCCCAAGCGGTTCTTCTTAAACGGCTGTACGGGGTGAAACACGGTACATTTATGAAAATGCGGTCGATCCTCCAAAAGGAATACGATGCTTTGCACCAAAAAGGCGGCAAACCGCCAAAATTAACGGTAAAAGACAAGCTGAATATTACCCTGAAATACCTGCGGGAGTACCGGACCATGGACAGTATCGCGGCGGAATACGGCGTCTGCAAGGGCACGGTCTGCCTATCCATCCAATGGGTGGAAGATACCCTGGCTAAAGACGGCGCCTTCGCCCTGCCCGAGAAAAAGAAGCTCAAGAGAAAATAGGCTTCAATTCAGTACGTTGTGGTAGATGTTACCGAAAAACCGCCCCCAAAAGGACCAAAAAGCGTACTATTCAGGAAAAAAACGGCATACACTGAAGACGCAGGTCATACTTGAGCCGAACAGCCTGCAAATCATCGACGTACCGCA
>JAITJS010000103.1 GCA_031278815.1 Treponema sp. | reverse complement strand
AAGGTATCTGCCCATTGAGGGCCCACCTGTATAAGGGTACCGCAGAATTCGTGACCGATGATGACCGGATGCCGGGCCAAATCATGGCGGACCCGTTTGTGTTTCTCCCCCTGCATGGCCAGTTTATGGCTGGACATACAGATCGAATCAGACTCGACTCGAGCCAGTATTTCATGGTCCTGGATTTCAGGCATGTTAAATTCCTCAAGCCTGAGGTCCTGGACCCCGTAGATACGCACTGCTTTGGTTTTCATGGTGCTTCCTTTGTATTTGTCTGTCTGTCTGTCTGTTTATTTATTTCAATCCACGCGCCTACATGAAATGCAACAGCGCCCTTACCGTAGGGTTTAATACCCCGCCCCTGGGCGTAAAACTGGGGGAGCGGGGGATTTGTTCCCCCGCATACGATACGCTTTCAAGGAAAAATCTTCAATCCCCGCTTGCGCGGGGATTTTTTATTGAGCGTAATCGAATTACAGAGGAAGTACAATATTATAGGGGCCGAGGGTACCCCAGGCTCCCTAGAAACCCATCTGGTATAAGACACTCACCAGTGATAGACTGGACTGAAATTGATACGATATGAGAGGAAGCCTATGTACGGTATTATTTTTCTAGTGCTGTTCTTGATCCTGATGACCAGTATCGGGATCTGGGGAATGGGGAAAACCAAAACCCTGGGGGATTTCTTCCTGGGAGGCAGAACCATGGGGCCCTGGGTTTCGGCAGTGGCCTACGGCACCTCCTATTTTTCTGCGGTCCTGTTTATCGGTTTTGCCGGGACCCAAGGGTGGCAGTTCGGCCTTAATGCCCTGTGGATTGCCCTGGGAAACGGCCTTATCGGCGCTCTGGCCGCCTGGGTGGTGCTGGCCCGCCGTACCCGGCGGATGACCCAGAACCTCGACACCATGACCATGCCTGCGTACCTGCAGGAACGGTACGGAGCTAAACACTTAAAGCCTCTGGCCGCATCGGTGATCTTCTTCTTCCTGCTGCCCTACTCGGCATCGGTGTTCAAGGGCTTGGGGCACCTCTTTGAAGCGGTGTTTCACATCCCCTACGATATGGCCCTGCTCATTATGATCGCCTTTACCGGGGTATACTTGATCCTGGGAGGTTACTTTGCCATAGCCATTACCGATTTCATCCAGGGGATGGTCATGTTCTTTGGGGCCATCCTTATGGTGGCGGTCCTTTCTTCCCAGGGCGGGGGCCTTCTGGAGATGCTCAGGACCGTGGCGGACCAGTATCCCCGGCATATCCCGATGGAGAAGCAGCCCTCGGTCCTCACGATCTTCTCCCTGGTGTTTATGACCAGCTTTGGCACCTGGGGGCTTCCGCAGATGGCCCAGAAGTTCTACGCCATCAAGAACGAACAGGTTATCCCCCGGGCAGCGGTGGTTACCACGGTTTTCTCCCTGGTCATAGGCTTTGCCGCATACCTCACCGGGATATTTGCCCATGCTTTTTTCACCCCTGAAAGGCTGCCTAAAGACGCGGCAGGGGGCATCCTCTACGACTCGATTGTACCCACTCTGCTCACCGAACATTTACCGGAGGTGCTCATGGCCTTGATCCTGCTCTTGGTCCTCTCTGCCTCCATGTCCACCCTTTCGTCCTTGGTATTGGTGTCCTCTTCCTCAGTGGCCATTGACCTGTACCCCTCCAAGATAGACACCAAAACCGGCAAAGACCGGTCCGTGGCCATGATGCGCTTTCTCTCGGCTATCTTCGTGATTATTTCCTATTTTATATCCCGGTTTCAGTTCAGTTTCATTGTAACCCTCATGTCCCTGAGTTGGGGAGCGGTGTCAGGAGCCTTTGCCGCGCCGTATATTTACGGCCTCTATTGGAAACGAACCACTAAAGCCGGGGCGTACGCAGGGCTCGTGGCAGGGTTGGTAACTGAAATCGCCTTATTTTTTATCTTGGGTGCGGCCAATTCACCCTTAGCCGCGTCCTTCGCGATCCTGGCGCCCTTCGTCGTGGTGCCGATGGTCTCCTCCGTTACCCAAGCCCCCCAGCAATCCTTAGTGGACCGGGCTTTTGCTGGTTTAGCCCCGACCCTATAATTCCGTCGAACTGAAGGTATGTAACGTGAGGTGCGACAAAAGAAACAAGTAAAAGGACGAGCCAATTACAAACTAAGCGCTATGAGAAGTAAGAAAAAAATATGAGAAGTGAGAGAAAAGAATGGAACAGATAGTATTAGGAGATGAAGCCGTGGCCTTGGGGGCCCTCCATGCAGGGCTAAGCGCCTCTTACGGCTACCCGGGGACGCCCTCCACGGAGATCATGGAATACCTTCTTGAGGCATACTCCCAGGGCGGGCCCATTGCCCGGTGGTGTACTAATGAAAAAACCGCCCTGGAAGCGGCCCTGGGAGTATCTTTCGCAGGCCGCCGTTCTCTGGTTACCATGAAGCATGTGGGGCTTAACGTGGCTTCGGATCCCTTCATCAACGGGAGCCTCCTGGGGATAAAGGGAGGCTTGGTGATTGCCGTGGCAGATGATCCGGGGATGCACAGTTCCCAGAATGAGCAGGATTCCCGGTTTTATGCGGATTTTGCCTTGGTTCCCTGCCTGGAACCTCGGAATCAGCAGGAAGCCTACGAGATGGCCCGGGAAGCCTTTGAAGTTTCTGAGCGGTTTCAGGTTCCGGTCCTGCTTCGGTTGACGACCCGGCTGTCCCATGCCCGGGCCGGCGTGTCCACAGGCCCTGCTCGGAAGCAAAACCCCCTATCCAAAGTAACGGACAAGACCCAGTGGATGCTCCTCCCGGGGTTTGCCCGTAGGAACTATACGGCCCTCATCGAAAAGCAAGGGCCAATCCTGGCCTGGTCCACCGCCCACCCGCAGAATACCCTGGAGCTGGAGAGACGGGACCGGTCCTGGGGAATCATTACTGCGGGTTTGGGGGGAAACTATTACGAAGAAAACCTGGAAGATCTCGCGAGGTTCCGCGGGGGGACGCTCCCGGCCCGGCTCCATATCGGGGCGTATCCTGTACCGGTTTCGTTGATCCAAAGGCTCTGTGAAGAGGCCCAGCAAGTCCTGGTCATTGAGGAAGGGCAGCCCTTCATCGAAGCCAAACTCCGGGGGCTTTTGCCTTCTTCCTGCCGGATCTCCGGGAAACTAGACGGCAAAGTCCCCCGTGCCGGCGAATTGGACCCGGATCAGGTACGGGTGAGCCTCGGTCTCCTGCCCCGTCCCAGCGTTTTATCCGGGGGCCTTACCATTCCCCCGCTACCGAACCGTCCTCCTCAGCTTTGCCGGGGCTGTCCCCACGGGGATAGTTATGAAACCATTAAGCACGCCTTGGCGGGTCTTGAAAACACCGCGGTTACCGCGGACATTGGCTGCTATTCCCTGGGGGCCATGCCGCCCTATGGGGTGCCTGAGTCCATTGTCTGCATGGGAGCTTCGGTGGGTATGGCCAAGGGTGCGGCAGATGCGGGGATACGCCATGTGGTGGGGGTTATTGGGGATTCTACTTTTCTTCATTCGGGGATAACCGGGCTCATTGACGCGGTGGCCGCGCATACGGCCATGACTCTGGTCATCCTGGACAATGCCATTGTGGCCATGACGGGCTGTCAGGAAACCATGATGCCCTCTTCCCGGCTCCGGGAACTTATCCGGGGATTGGGGGTGGAGGATGCCCACCTGGTGGAACTTGAAGCAAAAAGGAGCCTCATCCCGGAGAACGCAGTACGGCTGCGGGAAGAAATTACCTATCCCGGCCTTTCGGTGGTAATTTTCAAGCGGGAATGTCTTGAAGCGGCAAGAAGACGGAAGAAGCAGGGGTAATAAAGCAGGAGAGAAAAACATGGATTGCCCGGATGGATACGGTAGTTGACCCGTATGTTCGCAAGATCCTATTCAAAAGTTGCCATATCCCCTCTTTCCCGGTATACTTTACCCATGGACTTGGAGGTATTACCCCCCACCGATGATTGGGTCTTCAAACTGCTCTTCGGGGACCAGCGGAATCAGCGTATCCTCATCCGTTTCCTCCGTTCCTTCATGGAACTCCCCCCAGAAGAATACCAGGGACGTATGTTCCTCAACCCTCATCTGAAGCCCGAAGCCACAGATGACAAGCTGGGGATTCTGGACGTGAAGATCAAGACCCCAAGCGGCAGGATACTCAACATTGAGATTCAGGTGTATCCGGTAAAATACCTTGAGAAGCGGCTAGCCTTTTATCTGGCAAAACTCATAGTGGAACAGATAGGGAAGGGGGAACGCTACGGGGTGATACAGCCGGTAGTGTGCATCTGCATAGCTGATTACGACCTGTTTCCTAGGGACAGCGGGTATATGGGTCATTTCGAGTTTTGCAAACGGCAAAACGGACAATGGCTAGAGCAGGTACCCCTGGAACTGTACACGATAGAGCTGCCGAAGGCCCCTGAGAGGGAGGATGGGAGTCTAGTATGGGAATGGGTACAATTTTTACGGGGGAGAAAAAAGGAGGAATTTGAGATGTTAGCGGAAAGGAATGCGGATATGCGGGAAGCGGTGGATATGTTGTATGAGATTAGTGCGGACGAAGAAACTCGTGCGGTATATGAGATGCGGCAGAAGGCGTGGCGGGATCGGATGAGTCAATTCGAGGGGTACTATGAGGAGGGTCTTGAGGAGGGCTTACAGAAAGGCCGGGAACAGACTGCCCGTAATCTCAAGCTAATGGGAATCCCCCTGGCCCAGATCGCCCAAGGTACGGGCCTGAGCGAAGCGCAGATTAAGGCCCTGTAACACCAGGACAGGGAAACAGGCCGCAGGATGGTCTTCCCCGGTCGCATATAACCAGGGATCCCCCGCATGGCTGGGGATGGACGCCGAGGGTGTCAGCGCAATGCCCAGGAATTGCCGTTCAATGCCCAGGAAGGGGAGGCAGGGCCTGAGGCGCCACCGTGCCGATGCGTTTCACCGCACCGCCGATAAGGCTTACCCGTCCATCGGTTTGCGGAATCAGGGGCAAGTCTTGAGCGTAAATGTAATCTAGTACCGCCGTGGTTACCGCAACCCCGCTGGCCTTCACCGATTGCCCCTGTTCCAGGAACATCCAGTACCCGTCCCCGCCGTCCACGAGATAGGAACTGGTGGCAATGCGGTAGTTCCGCTCAGGGTCCAGCGCCTCCACTGTCAACAAGTTAAGGGCTAGACACCCTCCCCAAGCCGTGGTAAACCGGAAAGGGGAGGGTATCATGGGGAAAAAACTTGTTTTGAAGCAGTTCGAAACCTGTTGGAAAAAGCGGATTATGAAAGCCGTTCAAAGAAACAGCGGCATGATTTCAGCCGGAATCGTAAAATGC
>JAITJS010000081.1 GCA_031278815.1 Treponema sp. | reverse complement strand
GGCAACTCCGGTAATATCCCGGTAACTGGAAACCATACCAGCAGGGACCGCTTTAATAGCTGCTATAATGCGAAGGGTCTGCGGGGTATAGGGTTTAGATTCATAGATTTCTGCCATAGAGCTTCCTTTATATTTTTAGTATAGCTTTATGGATACCTTTATGCGAGTCCCTAGGCGCGGATAAAAAAAGCAACTCCTCCTGTCGATCATAAACAAACCCATAAATCTATACCTTCTTGCACTCACGAAAGAGGATTTGACAGTATATGTTTTTGCTGGTATAGTAGGAACCGTCTACATCGTAGGGGGTGTTTGTACGAGGAACAGTTTGCAAAGGCTGATGTAGTATATATTTTTAATTACAAGAGGTACCCAGTGGCGTCGGTCCATGCATATAAGCGATTTGAAAATAGCCTAGTTCAAAAGGTGAAGGATATGATCCTTATTATAGGGAAGGGAATGCTCAGAGGTGGTACATTGCTGCTCCAAGTCCTCAAGCGGCGATATACCATCGTCTTAGTACCTCATTCGGGACCGAAAGTATACAACCTTCATCTTACCTTTGTATCCTTTTTTTGTTTCCTAGTGATTCTTGTAGGTTTTGTAGGGGTGTTTTTCTGGTATGGGACCTCCTATAAGCCCACCCGGGGGACTTTTACGGACAAGGATAGCCGTCTGCAGGATACCCAGGCAAGCTTGGATCAGCTGCGGGATGAAACGGCCCTCCTATTACGGGAAGCCAAGGGGTTTGAGACTGCCCTTTCAGGGACCTTATCCTCTTTAGGCTCGGATATAGCCGGAAGAAACATCCCTAACCCGGGGGGAGGAGACCTATCTTCATTTTTTGATATAACCGAAACCCCTGAAGGGATACTGCAGGAAGTGCATGATGTCCGAAAGCTGGCAGGATACCTGTCTTCTGTGGTAGAACCAGTCAAGGAGATCGGTACCCTCCTCAATTCTCAAAGTGCTTTGCTCACGGAAATTCCCAGTATTTGGCCCATCAAAGGGGGGATCGGTCATATTTCTATGTTTTTTGGCCAGAATGAAAATCCCTTTACTGGACAGTATTACATCCATAAGGGCATCGATCTTTCCACCTACCGCCAAGGAGACCCCATTGTCGCCACTGCGGACGGACAGGTGGTTACCATAGACTATGAACACAGCGGTTTTGGGAACAATGTGATTATCAAACATAAACATGGGTTTTATACCCGGTATGCCCACATGCTTACGATTCGGGTAAAAACAGGCCAGCGGGTTCAGCAAGGTGAAGTGATCGGGTATATTGGTAACACCGGTCTTTCCACAGGACCCCATCTCCATTATGAAGTGCATATTGGTTCTGATGTAGTAGATCCCTATAAATACATCAATATCCGTTCTAATCTTTCACGATCCCATTAAGGGGAGGGTGCTATGGCCGGTCATAAACGGGCAGATTTCTTGCTCAACACCATCATAGGTCCTGGTACTAAGGTCAACGGGACGATTGAATCTGCAGGATTTACCCGGATAGACGGTAGTGTTCAAGGGGATGTCCACGTTAAAGGCCGGATAGCGATTGGTGAAAAGGCCCGGTTAAAGAGTAATATCAGCGGTACCTCCATAACCGTAGGAGGGGTGATATATGGAAACGTCGTTGCCAGTGAACGGCTGGTGATCCTGGGCACTGGTCTTATCCTCGGGGACATTATCACCCGGCGCATCCAAGCGGATGAAGGCTGCCTTATTCATGGAAAAGTTCGGGTGTGTCATAATGATGAACAATGGGACCGGGCTATGGCAGAACAACAAGATGGTCAAGAGCGCAGATCCGTGCTTCAAGGCCCTTTAGAACAGGGCACCTAAAGCATGACGAACATAGAGTTTCCTAGCTTCTTTAATCCCGGGGCATATACCGGTATCAAAGGTGAACCTAAGAAAAAGCCGGGAGACTCCTCTATCCGTAAAGGTCCCCCCCCCTTTTTTTCCGGTATATTGGAGCATATAAACCGGGATGCCGAGGCAGAGCCGATGGCTACGGTGGGGGATCTTCCGCTTTCTGAACAGGGGCTTAATGAACTGCTGGATGCGGTCCATACTACCGGGGATACGTTAAAGAACCGGCCTTTCCCGGAAGAGATCCTGCAGTATAAAACCGCGGTGCGGAATTTTTTGCATTATGTGGTGAAGCATGGGTATACGATGGAGAAGCAGGTCAGCGGTACCAATTTATTAAAGCGTAAAAACTTCGCGATTGTTCAGGTGGTGGATCGCAAGCTGGAACAACTGGCCGCAGGTATATTGGCAGGTCAAATCGTGCAACTGGAAATCCTTAAGCGTCTTGAAGAGATTACCGGGTTGCTGGTTGATGTAATGCAATGAAGTACGTCCTTGAGGGCTCGGGGCTCTCCACAGGTTTCTCATGTTTTCCCTTTAAGGGGAAGGGTAAAGTAATTAAGCGGAGGTCCCCAATCCCCAAAGGGTTTCATGCTGTATAAAAGGAAGGGTATATGAGAGAGTTAGATGCCTACGGCAGCGAGGACTTAGAAGAGGATATTGCGGCGCTTGAGGACAAGCCTGCGGAAAAATACCTGGACAGTACCGTGGTACTGGTTGAATCTGGGGAGCACTTACTTACCCCGGACACCCGGGTGTACCGACTGCGGCTTTTATATTCCCACGAAACCTTTCTGGCTGCTTATCCTGGGGAAACCCTCAGTCCCCAGAGTATGGTTCTGGTTCCTACCCGATATGGTCGGGACTTGGCCCAGATCATCGGCCTTATACCCAGGAAAGAGGGAAGCTCCTGGTTTTCAGAAATTACCCGAATAGAACGGCTTGCCCTCCCTGAAGACTTGGAAAAGTCCGTGGCTAATCGGATCCATGAACAAGAAGCCTTTACCATTTGTAAACAGAGAATTGAGGCTCATCAACTGGACATGAAGCTTGTTTCGGTCCATTACCTCTTGGAAGAGCCGAAAATCTTGTTTTTTTTTACCTATGAAAACAGGGTGGATTTTCGGGAACTGGTCAAGGACTTGGTGAGCGTTTTCAAAGCCCGAATAGAGCTGCGGCAGATTGGCGTCCGAGATGAATCCCGGGAAGTAGGGGGCTTGGGGG
>JAITJS010000150.1 GCA_031278815.1 Treponema sp. | reverse complement strand
CTTATGAAGATCTGGATATAGACCGTCCTGGTATCGGAACGGACTCCCGGTATCTCAATTTTATCAGTTCTCAGTCCCGTTTGAACACCACCTATTTTTCGGTACTGCCAGAACAGTACGACGATAAGAATTACCCCAGCGGACTCGTAGGAATAAATCCCAAGGGGAAGTGGCTAGTAAACCGGTATAAGGTTACGGATGGAGTAGAAATCAACGGGTATGATCCAATTGTTGCGAATGATGAATCGATAATTTCCGATGTACCTTTGTGTGTTACTGCGCCAACAGGAACACGAAACCCCGACATTAAGAGTTTAGTCCGGGGGGATTATATCATTAATAACTATGTGGGTAAGTATTATTCCGTTATGAATCCTAATGATGAATCCTCGTTAGTTCCCATGACCGGATTTGAGGAAAATTCCAGTAGCACCAATGCTTGGGAGTTTTCTAGGTAGGATATACCTCTCCAGGAGAAGGTTTTTACCGATTTGAAAGAAAGCCTCGTGGAGGTTTTCAAAGATGGTTCAAAGCAGACCGACCTTAATAAGGTCACTTCTATTGATGAACTCATATCGTTCCTGAATACCTGTATAACAGATGAAACCTCCTTAAAGGGGGCATTAGGTTCCTTCACCAGCGACGACGAAGAAGCCCTAGCGCAAATCTCGAGTGATCAAAAGGGATGGAACTTTATGCTTCGTGCCATCCTGGAGAACCGATTCCAGGACACCGGCGCGGATAACTATATTCTGCCCGTCAATCTGGAGGCCCAGTCTATTACTACTGCCCTTCCTCTGGTATCGGTGCAAGTAACCGATAATCAGGATTATGAATATGATCCGATTTTTTTTCATGGAGACATCTCGGAGAGGGACCTAGAATCCAGCGTTCGGAGCGTTTCAGATGCCCGTGCTGTTACTACGGAGGGGTATCAAAACTACTTAAATACCCGGAGTACCGCGGCAGCTGAATTCGTGGCTAGTTTCAAGGAGGTGCTGAAGCTAGATGTCACCCAGAAGATATGGGCAGCATTTAAGGAGAAATGGAAGATTGACTCGGACTTCCCGTTGAGCAATATAAAAACGGAATTCCGGCTGGGTCTTGCAGGAGGTGGAAACAACGTCTGGGGTAACGTGGAAATGACCGTAGGCGCGGCGGTATTTCTTCAGATGGAAATAACCTTTAATGTAAATCTTGATTGCACTGATTTATTGGGTAAGGATGGTCTTCAGCTGCAAAACTATAAGTCGTGTTTTGCAGTCAGACCGGTAATGTTGCAAATAGAGTGCCCGATAACGTTTAACCTGGATATAGGAATAGGCGTAGATACCAGCCGTGATTATTTTGCGGGGTATACCGGTTTTTACGGTGGCAAAGCCACTGCGGGAGTCAACTAGGATGTAAAAACGTACTGGCGTGTTCCGTATGATTATTATGCGAACGTCTACGCAAGCGGAAAACCTTGGACCACCACGGCAACCTATTTTGGTCCTGAAGAGAAAGGACCCCTCAAGGTGGCGGTTACCGGAAGATTGACGCCCAGGCTAACCATAAACCCAAGCGTTGGAGTCTATGGAATGATATGTGGAAAATTACCTGCTACCGTAAGGGTCCCTGTTAGTGCTACGATACAGATAAACCCCCTCAAACTTTCCCTTATCGGGGACTTGGACTTTGATCTGAGATTTGAAGTCGGGGTGGGATTCAAGATACTGATCTTTGATTTTTACAAGAGTATCTGTAATACGGAGTTGGCAAAATGGAGTACTCACTTGTTTGACCGCTCTTATAACTTATAAAAAGCGGTGCAGACACCTTGCACCGAAGCAGAACGTTGTTCCCTGTATCAGTATGGTACATCCCGCTGCCATGAGGATGCGATTGTTAAGGAGTATGATAGTATGAAGCGTTTCACGATGATGAGCGTGGTATGTTTGTTCTTGTGGGTTTTGTACGCCCAGGAGGGGAAGCCCCTGTTTTCCGGTTCTACGGGTCTTTTTTGGGGAGGTGTTGAAAATACCCTGTATGATGACAGCGCTGAGGAGACCGTCTATACCCGGTCTTTTGAGGAAAACTGGGTTCCCTATATCCAGGTGGGGGGACCAAGTCAATGTCTATGACTTCTTTTTGAAAGCCCTGGCGGTTTCAGGAATTCCAGTACGGGTGGGAAACGTAACGGATGCGAATTATCCTGATCTGGAGGAGATCTATCTTCGGTCCCGATCTGAAAATGATTCGGTCTTGAAGGAACACTTTCAGGGAAGCCTGGGCCTAGGTTACGCCTTTCATCTGGGTCAATTTTCCCTGATTCCCCAGGGAGGATTTACCTACAAGACCCGGAGCTGGGATGCTGCGGATGGTAAAGCCCTATTACAAGAGAGGACCGTATACGCAGAGGTTACGGGGGTCTATAGCAACAGCACAGAAGTAACCCTCTATCCAAGTGTTGGACTTGAAGGGGGATACGCCATCAATGACTTCTTTGAGGTCCGAGCGGCAGGCAGTTTTTTCCCCTATGTGTTATCAGAAACCACCTTAAAGAGTTATTTTCCCAGCATAGAAAAAAATTACACCCGCCTCACTGGGATAGGGGGAAGCGCGGAAATAAGTTTCCTCTTTCATCTGCCGAAATCTCCCCTGTCTTTTATCACGTCCTTTGGTTATGAGGGGATCTACCTTAAGGACGGGAATATGGCTGTACAGCTCGAAGGCTTTGATGTTCCTTCGAAAACAGAACCAGAAGGGTATTCATCCACCTATGACAGTACCTCCTTCAAGTTTACCTTAGGGGCCTTGGTAACGTTCTAAAGGAAGGATAAACAAAAAAAGGGGCTGTCCCGTAAGAACAGCCCCTTTTTGCATCTCCTAGAAAAAGTCTTTTTACCGCTTCTTATTCTTACCTTCATTCTTTATGCGATTTCCAATGAGTACCCCGCTTCCTCCAGTAGCTTGATCAAGATCTTCATCCTGTAGTTCTTCTTGTTGGGCTTGAGGCTGTCCTTGTTTTTCCTGTTCTTCTGTTGCTTTATCCGGCATATCTATCTCCATAGTTTGTTGATACTAAGACCAGTACAGGTCTTTTATAGTTTATTACCCGCATCATACTACTTATTACAGATAGATTACCGTAAAGTTGCGCCAATCCCAAAACCTGATAGCTGACCCAGGTGATGCTTACAAATGAAATCATCACGGGGAATGACATCTCTCAAAAAGATTTGACAAAACCTCACATACCCTTCACAATAAAACCTATTGAATGGGGGGTTATTATGTATTCAATTTTTGTGGACGATGCCAAGTGTTTGGGCTGTAAAAGCTGCGAGCTTGCCTGTTGCATCGCCCACTCAGCATCAAAAACACTTTTTGGAGCGCTTAGTGAAGCAGTGCCGCCGCAAAACCGCATATATGTGGAGCCTTACGGAACAGGATCCTTTCCACTCCAATGTCGCCATTGCACTGAAGCCCAATGCGCCAAAGCCTGTGTTACGGGTGCTATGAAATGGCAAGAAGGGGCGGTGGTTTATGATGCGGCACAATGTCTTGGCTGTGGAATGTGCGTCATCGCCTGCCCCTTTGGGCTTTGCGAATTCCTTAAAACCGCGCAAAAATCAAGGGAGGCGGTCAAGGGAATAAGCAAGTGCGATCTCTGTGGAACGCGAACAGCAGGTCCCGCCTGTGTTGAAGCCTGCCCTACAGGCAGTCTCACCTTCGGCACTCCAGGGGATTTCTCCCAGGCCAAGCGGCGTTCCTACCTGGTGCACTTGCAAAAAGAAGCGTACTAAAGCTCCATGAACCTCCTCGCCCTGAAGCGCGAGGTAGGAGACTCTGCTGTGAATGAATCAAAGAGAGAGGAAAAAGAATGGCATGTAATTCATGTATCGGAGACGGACGGACGATCGATCCGGCTGTACAAGACTTATGCAAGAAGGCCGCAAGCGAAGGCATTGCTACTGCCTGGGACCGCTACGAACAGCAAAAACCCCAGTGCGGCTTTGGAGAGTTAGGGCTATGCTGCCGTAACTGTTTACAAGGACCCTGCCGCATCAATCCCTTTGGGGAGCCCAAGACCGGTATTTGCGGCGCGGATGCGGACCTCATCGTGGCCCGCAACCTCTTGCGCTCGGTAACCGGAGGTTCTGCCTCCCATACGGATCACGCGTACAGCGCGGTGCAGCTCTTGCGGCTTATGACCGAGGGAAAGGCCGACTACGGCCTCAAAGGGGCCGCTAAAATTCCTGGCGTGGCCGCGAAACTGGGCATAGATACCACGGGTAAAACAGATGAAGCCGTGGCCCGGGAGATTGCCCATATCGCACTGGCGGATTTCGGCAACTATTCTGAAGAGCCGATGCAATGGCTCACCGCCACGGCTCCGGCAGAACGGGTGGAGCTCTGGGGAAAGCTGGGCATCCTTCCCCGGAATCCTGACCGGGAGATCCGCCAGGCCATGCACGCCACTGCTATGGGTGTAGACGGCTCCCCTATGAACCTGCTCCTGGCTTCCCTCAAGAGCGGTCTTATTGACGGCTATGCAGGGCTCCACTTGGGGACCGACATTCAGGACATCATCTTTGGCATTCCCGCGCCGGTAAAGACCGAGGCCAACATGGGGGTCTTGCATAAAAACCAGGTCAACCTCATCGTTCACGGCCACATGCCGGAAGTTTCCGAAAAGGTGGTGGAATGGGCGGAAAAACTGAGTTCCGAGGCAAAAGCCGCGGGAGCCGAAGGCATTACCGTGGCCGGTATCTGTTGTTCCGGGAATGAAGTGCTCATGCGCCACGGCGTACCTCTGGCGGGAAACTTTTTAAGCCAGGAACTAGCCATCATCACCGGTGCAGTGGACGCTATGGTGGTAGACGTGCAGTGTTTTATGCCCGCCATCACCAAGATTGCGGCCTGTTACCATACTAAGATCATCACCACCCAAGCCATTGCCCAACTCCCCGAAGCAGAACACATCCCCATAGAGCCGGAAGATGCCGATGAAGGGGCTCAAAAGATCATCCGTCTTGCCATCGAAGCTTATAAAAAACGGGACCCCTCCAAGATCAGCATACCCCAGTACAAGAGCGAAGCCTGGGGGGGCTTCAGTGTAGAGGCGATTGTGGGGGCCCTGGCCAAAGTGGACCCGGCTAATCCCTTAAAACCCTTGGTGGATAATATCGTCAACGGCAATATCAAAGGCGCAGTGGGAGTAGTCGGTTGTAACAACGTAAAGATCACCCAGGACGCTTTTCATGTGGACCTCATCAAAGATCTACTGGCCCAGGATGTCCTGGTGGTAGCTACGGGCTGTTCTGCCCAGGCCCTGGCAAAGTACGGTTTTTTGAGTCCTGCAGGGGCAAAAACCTATGCTGGTAAGGGGCTCTTGGCAGTGCTGACCGCGGTGGGCGAAGCCGCAGGTTTAGGCGGCCCCTTACCGCCGGTACTGCACATGGGAAGCTGCGTGGATAACTCCCGTATAGGGGACCTGGTGGGCGCTCTTGCCGCCTATCTCAAGGTGCCCATCAAGGACCTACCCGTAGTGGCCTCTGCGCCAGAACTACAGCACGAAAAAGCCGTGTCCATCGGGGTATGGGCCGTAGCCTTGGGGCTTATGACCCATATCTCCCTTCCCCCGCCCGTACTGGGTAGTCCTCTGGTGGCCAAGGTACTGACCGCAGACATAGAAGGTATTACCGGCGGTAAATTCTATGTAGAAGGGGATGCCCATAAAGCTGCAACCGGTATTTTGGAGCATATCATGCAAAAACGTAAAGGGCTGGGGCTTTGAGTAGCGAATTTACGACAATCTTTGAACCATATCCCCAGGAACGGCGCTATGCCCTGGCCATGCTCATGGATGTGCAGAACCGCTACCGGTACATTCCCCGGGAAGCGCTGGAAGCACTGGCCGCGTACCTAGCAAATGAAAAGGTCAAGGTTTCCTCCCTCTATAGCATGGTCACGTTTTATCGCGCCTTGAGCCTGGAACCCAAGGGTCAACACGTCATTAAGGTCTGCGACGGGACTGCCTGCCACCTGCGGGGCACTCCCCTGCTCCTGGACACCATAAAACGGCGGCTGAACCTGAGCGCGGGGGAAACCAGCCAAGACAAACGCTGGTCTCTGGAGACGGTGAACTGCCTGGGGGCCTGTGCCCTTGCGCCGGTGATGGTGATTGATGATACCTACCATCCCCAGGTTAAAGCCGAAAAAGTGGGTGAAATCCTCGCCCAATACGAGAAACCAGCATGAGGGATCAGGTCATTTTAGTATGCTGCGGTACAGGCTGTGGGGCTCATGGTTCCCTTTCGGTGCTGGAAGCCCTTACCCAAGCCCTGGCCGCAAATGGATTAACGGTGCCGGTACAGACGCTTCCCAAAAAGACCGGCTGTAACGGCTTTTGTGAAAACGGCCCTATCGTGCGGATCCTACCCCAGGATACCTCCTATTACCGGGTTACCCCAGGGGATGCTCCAGATATCATCAAGGCCCTGGCAGGGGCTTCGGTGGTTGAGCGGCTCTTGTACACCAATGAGGAAGGCAAGAAGGTACATTCCCAACAAGAAAACCCCTTCTATGCACAGCAGCATAAAATCGCTTTGCGGAATGCCGGACTCATCGATCCGGGGGACATCAACGACTCCCTTGCCCGGGGAGGCTACGAAGGCTTAAAAAAAGCCCTTACTTTGCATGCACAGGCCATCATCAGGGAGCTGGAAACGTCCGGCTTGAGGGGGCGGGGAGGTGCAGGCTTCCCGACCGGTAGAAAATGGCGGGAGTGCGCTCAGTACCAGGACTTCCCCAAGTACGTGGTCTGTAACGGAGATGAAGGAGACCCCGGGGCTTTCATGGATCGCTCTATCCTGGAGGGGGATCCCCACAGCGTCATCGAAGGGCTGGCAATTGCGGCTCTGGCGGTGGGCGCCGTGGAAGGGTTCATGTACATCCGGGATGAGTACGGCCTGGCCATCCAGAACGTGAACACGGCCCTAGCCGCGGCCCGGGAAAAGGGCTTTTTGGGTAAAAACATCCTCGGCAGTGGCAGGGACTTTGACATTTCAGTGGTCCGCGGGGGTGGGGCCTTTGTCTGTGGCGAGTCTTCCGCATTGATGGCTTCCATCGAAGGCCGGGTGGGCGAGCCCCGGACCAAGTACATTCGTTCCGTGGAGCGAGGATTGTGGGACAAACCCACCGTACTGAACAACGTGGAAACCTTGGCCAACGTACCCTTCATCCTCACCCAGGGCGGTGCAGCATACGCAGCGATAGGTACCACGGGAAGTACGGGCACTAAGGTCTTTGCCCTGGTAGGAAAGGTACGGCGTACCGGGCTCGTGGAAGTACCCATGGGTACCCCCCTCCGTAAACTGGTCTTTGAGATAGGCGGCGACGTACCGCAAGGGCGGGAGTTTAAGGCAGTGCAGACCGGCGGCCCTTCTGGAGGCTGTATCCCCGCCAGCCTTATGGATATTCCCATAGACTTTGATACCCTGGCCCAGTACGGTTCCATGATGGGCTCTGGCGGGGTAATCGTCATGGACGACCGCACTTGTATGGTGGAGGTAGCCCGCTACTACATCAACTTCTTATCCGAAGAGAGTTGTGGTAAATGTACCCCCTGCCGTGAAGGCTTACGCCGGATGCTCCAGATCCTCACCGGTATCTGCCAAGGTACCGGCACGACCGGGGACATCGAAGCGCTGGAAGGGCTCTGCGAGGTGATGGGTGAAGCCGCCTTATGTGCGTTGGGCAAAACCGCACCCAATCCGGTACGCTCTACCATTAGGTACTTCCGTAAAGAATACGAAGCCCATATCCTGGAAAAACGCTGTCCTGCTGGGGTCTGCCCTGATCTAAGCCGGTTTGTGATCCATGCTGAAACTTGCTCAGGCTGCGGTCAGTGTAGGAGAGCCTGTCCTGTCTCGGCAATTTCCGGAGAAAAGAAAAAGGCTCACCAGATAGACCTGAGCCACTGTATAAGCTGCGGTTCCTGCCGGGATGTCTGTAAGTTTGGCGCGGTGGGGACCCTGGGAAAAAGAGAGGCAATTCATGCTTGAGGTAACCATAGACGGAAGACCTATCCATGCTGAAAAGGACGAATGCATCCTGAGCGCGGCAAAACGAGAAGGTATCGTGATACCTACCTTATGCCACCACAAGGCCCTTGCAGGGCTGGGAAGCTGCCGGCTGTGTATTGTGGAAGTAGATGAAGGGAGCGGGCCCAAGGTCGTTGCCTCCTGTGTCTATCCGATTAAACGAGCCGCTATAATTCTTACTACCAGTGAAAAAATAACCCGCCTGCGCCGGGGGATCCTCTCCATGCTGCGGGACCGGGCGCCTCAAGACCCGTATTTGCAGCGACTGTGCGCCGAATACTCGGTTCCCCACAGCACCCGGTATGTCTTGCCGCCTAAGCTCAAATGCGTGTTATGCGGACGTTGCGTTGCTGCCTGTGCTGCCCTGGGGAATGGCGCCATTGCCACCGTGGGGAGAGGAACCGCTAAAAAGGTCTCCACTCCCTACGACACCGATTCCTCGGACTGCATAGGCTGTGGTGCCTGCGCCCAGGTCTGCCCGGTAGATGCCATCGCATGTATTGAGACAAAGGATACGCGGACCATTTGGAACAAGACCTTCAGGCTCATCCCCTGCGAACGGTGCGGTGTCCCCTGGGTGACCAAAGAAGCCCTGGATGTGGTCCGGGAGAAGACCCTTCCCGGTACACACGGGCATGTAGGGTTTTGTCCAGATTGCAGAAAAAAAGAGGTTCTCTTTACTACAAGGCGTCTCTAAAAGCTCCCAACGGGAAAAGCTAACCTGGTTTTTCCCGTAAGGCTATGATGGTCACGCCACTAAAGACGAGTCTCCTTAGCCCCTTATTTCCCAAAGATCAGATTGGGAACAAAGAGGATCATATCCTTAAAGAAAATACATAAGGCCACTACCACCAGGACCGCCACAATAAAGGGCGCCGATTCCTTGGCGGTTTCTTCGGGCTTGCACCCCATGATGCTGGAGGTGGTGTACAAGGCAATGCCCACCGGCGGGGTCATGATCCCCATGGTAACCACGGTCATCATGATGAGGCCGAATTGGACCGGGTCAATACCCGCCGTGGTGATCACCGGCAGCAGTATGGGGGTGAGCAGCAGGGCAATCACCGTGGTTTCGATGAACATCCCGCAGAATATCAAGAGCAAGATGATAATGAAAAGCAGGATATAGGGGTTAGAGGTGATATTCACCAAAAACGAAGCCATAGCCTGGGGGATGCTATCGTACACGATACCATAACCAAAGATACCGGACAGAGATACGAGGATCATGATAACCCCAATGTCGTTTGCCGTGTCCCGCAGGGTTTGCAGCAGGGTCTTCACGTTCAGTTCCCGGTACACCACCACGCCCACGAAAATCGCATACATGCAGGCAAAGGCCCCGGACTCAGAGGGGGTGAATATGCCGAAGCGAATCCCTACGATCAGGATCACCGGAAAGAGGAGGGCCCAGATGCTGTCCACAAAAGCCTTGGCAATTTCCTTGGGGCTCGCCGGCTTGTCCCGCTCCGGCAGATACCCGCGTTTTTTTGCGGTAAACCGTATGGTAATCATCAGGGCAATCATCATCATAAACCCCGGCACAAACCCCCCGGCAAAGAGCCGGCCGATAGAGACTTCCCCCACAGACCCGTAAATAATGAGGCCCATGCTGGGCGGAATCGTGGCGGTAATTAAGGAGGTGATCCCGTTTACCGCAGCGGAATACCCTTTGGCATAGCCCCGTTTCGTCATGGAAGGGCCGAGGATCCGGCTTTCCATAGCAGCATCCGCATTAGCAGAACCGGAAACCCCTCCCATTAAGGTGGAAAGCACGCAGGATATTTGCCCTAGGTTCCCGTACATGTGCCCGGTGAGCACGTTGGAGAGCTTGATGAGCCGGGCGGTGATGCCGGTGTTATTCATCAAATTCCCGGCAAACACAAAGAGGGGAATCGCCAGCAGGGTAAAACTCTGACTGGAACTAACGACCTTTTGCACCACAATGGAAAAGGGCAGGTCCGGGGTAACTAAAAAGAACACCGTTCCTGAAACGCCGATGGCAAAGGCCACGGGCATCCCAAAGAGCAAGAGTAGGAAAAAGACAATAACCACTGCACCCATTAGATCGCCTCCTTACCGTGGACCAGGATGTTCTTGTCTTTCCAATGGATAATGAGCTTTAAGATGATGGTAATCATAAGGAGCAGGGAACCAATGGGAACGCTCACGGTTGCCCAGGAATAGCTGATACCCAGGGTTTGAAACAAGCGTTTGGCATTGCTGATGCTCAAGGGAAATCCATACACCACCAGGATCACCAAAAAGCCCAGCGCCAAGAGGTACATAAGGTAATACAAGACTTTTTGTACTTTTGCGGGGAAATGGCTCACCAACATATCCACTCGCACAAAATCTGTTTTCCGCAGGGCCAAATCCGCTCCCAAGAATACTACCCAGGCAAAGAGGAGCAGGGACACATCCTGGGCCCAATTCAAGGGGTGCCTTGCGGTCCGGGCCACTGCGGAAATAAACACCAAGAAGGTGATCACCGCAATAAACGCCGAGACTAGTATTTCTTCAATTTTACAGAAGCCGCGATAGAGCTTTTGTATCTGATTCACCATAACCTCCTTATATGGGACGGCCTGAGGGTAGAAAAGGCTCGTTATAATGGTGATTCATAGACGGTTCCCCTGTTCGTACCATAAACAGGGGAAAGAACCGTATACCTAGGTTTTGATTTTTCCTTATTTACCCAGTTCTGCGTAGAGCTGATCCCGCAAGGAAGCAAATTCCAGGGTCGTATACGCAGTTTCTGCGGCGGCTTTGAAAGCATTCCGGTCTGCCTCGACCACCACCATGCCTTTTTCAACCATCTGATTCTCGTAATCATCCGCAACCCGTTCCACTATTCGGGCATTTTGCGTGGCGGCTGCCTGGCATTCGTCAATCAATATCTGCTGGTAATCCGCGGGCAGTTGGGAGAACCATTTTTCCCCCACGATAATGCCGTTGGCAAGTTGGAAATGGCCGGTTTTATCAATGTATTTTACCACTTCGTATAAGCGGGCCCCAAAAGAAGCGGTATGCTGAGCTTCAACCCCGTCAATAGACTTGGACTGAATCGCGTTATAGGAATCATTCCAGCCCATAGCAATGGGTGTTGCCCCCATAGCCTCCACTGACTTCGCCCATACCGGCGCACCAGGGGTACGAATACGCTGGCCTTTTAAGTCTGCAGGAGTGGTAACCGGTGTATTGGTTAAGAAATGCCGGGGCCCGTCATACCAATTAAAGGCGAGAACCCGGATACCGTTTTCCGATACCAGTCTCGTCTCCCAGTCCGCAAAGGTCTTGGTATCCATAATTTTCAAGAGCTCATCGTAGTTATCCACAATATAGGGCATACCGATAATCCCGATTTCCCTGACATAGTTTCCCATACGCCCACCGTCAGTCAAAACCGCCACATTAACCCCTTGCAGGGCCTGCTCGATCACGTCCTCATCGCTCCCCAACTGAGCAGAGGGGTAGACCTGGATGGTGATCCCCCCATTGGTTTTGGCTTCCACGTTTTGAGCCCATTCTTTAAAACCATCCACCATAGGGTGCGTTTCATTCAACTGGGTAGACATTTTCAAGGTGAAGGTCTTAGCCGGTGCTGCTGCTGAAGCCGCTCCCCCGCTGGTACTGGAGGGGGCACTGGTGGTTTTAGTGCAGCCTGCCATACTCAAGGCCAGCAGTACTGCACATCCACATAAAAACATTTTCTTCATATTTTTCCTCTTTGAATTTTAGGATTTTACTTGCTGTTTTCAGGGTACTATGCAAGTCCAAGAGCGTCAAGAAAAATAGTTTCTTGCTATCGGTTTAGTGCAAGATGTAGAGAACCAGCGTAGATTCGAGCCTGGTTTTCTGGTAGTCTGATACCATGAATACTCCTTCCATCCTAGTATGGACTGGCCTACTCTCATTCCTGCCGATTTCTGAACTCCGGGGAGGAATTCCCTTTGCCCTAGCCTCCGGCTTACCTTGGTACTGGGCTTACCCTTTTGCCGTGGGGTTCAACGCTTTGGTAGCTCCCGCGTGTTGGCTTTTCCTTTCAACCATGCATAAATGCTTGCTTACCCTGCCCTGGTATCAGCACTTTTTTGACCGCTTTGTGGAACGGGCTCGGGTCAAACTCCATAAGGGGGTAACCAAATGGGGTTGGCTTGGGATAGCCGCCTTTGTGGCCATACCCTTCCCCATAACCGGTGCGTGGACCGGGACCCTGGGGGCCTGGGTCCTGGGTATCAGCAAAGGTAAAACCATGATCGCCGTAGTCGTGGGGGTCATTATCGCAGGAGCCATAGTTACCACGGTGCTCATGTTGGGCTTGCAAGCGTTTAGTCTTTTCATCAAGAACCTATAAACCCGCAGGCCAGCCTCCTAGGAGGCAGTTCCCGCGTCCCAGAGGCTCTAACTCACGGCTGGTTATCCAGAACGCCCCTAGTATAATTCGAATTTTAACCTATGACTCAACTATGAGCTTGAGTTTTTATAGGCTCTTTTACCTATTTTTACCTATAATGGACCAATTCCTCAATTTTTTTTCGTGTTTTGTCATGCCGATCCGGCGATTTCGGGGTATCTTTTCCATAACCAATCACGAGCATATTAATTGGTTCCAGATTCGATGGCAACTCAAAGGCCTGACGGACCACCTGTCGGTCAAATTTACAAACCCATAAGGTATCTAAGCCCAAATCCGTGGCTTCCATCATCATATGATCGGTAACAATGCTTGCGTCCACTTCAGTACTTTGAAAGGCATCATAAGAATTTTTCCATGCAGTAGCCTTATTACCGCATACCAGAATTACCAGAGGCGGATCAAAGAAGTTTCCCGCTTTTTGCAGCTTCTGTAAATGCAGTGCATCCCGAATAACCCATAATTCATAGGGTTGATTGTTATGAGCACTGGGACTGACGCGTCCTGCTTCCAGTATTTTTTGCAGATCTTCTTCTCGGACCTTATCCGCCTTATAGGCTCTGCAAGAATATCTTCTTTTCGCCAGTTCTAAAAAATCCTTCATCGCTCTCCTCCTTCATATCTAGAAGGCGTTCCCAAGACTCGCTTGGCTTTGGGAAGGCCTCTTAAGTTTATCCGACCCTGTTTAGCCCCGATCCTGCAAGGGAACATAGGGGGTCCTTTGGGTTACCACCCGATAGGCAGGACGGATAATACGATCCCCCGACACGAGTTCTTCAATACGGTGCGCACACCAGCCGGCCATACGAGCTGCGGCGAAGAGCGGGGTGAACAGCTCATCAGGAATTCCCAGCATTCGGTAGACCAAACCAGAGTACATATCTACGTTAGCGCAGATCACCTTGTGGTCCTTGAGTCTACTCTGAAGGGCCCGGATTCCCTGTACTTCAACGATCTCCATCAAGGCAAAATCTTCCGCCAAGGCAGCTACGCTCCCCGCTACTCCGGGAAGGGCCTGTTCCTTCACCATCTGGCGGACAAAGGCTTTTAAGAGCAGGGTTCGCGGATCAGATTTGGTATAAACCGCGTGTCCCAGACCGTATATCTTCCCAGATCCGTCGAATACCTTTTTGTCAAGCATTTTACTTAAATATGTGTAAATTTCATCATTATCGCGTATATCCGATACATGCTCCCGAATGTGGGTGAACATCTCCATCACCTTTATGTTAGCCCCGCCGTGCAGGGGGCCTTTCAAAGAGCCTACCGCTGCGGACAGGGCGGCATAGGTATCGGTACCGGTAGATGACAGGGTCCTGCAGGAGAAGGCCGAGTTGTTACCACCGCCGTGTTCTGCATGGAGAATCAACATGAAATCCAGGAGCCGGGCTTCTGCCTGGGTATAGTGATTGTCTTTACGGAGCATATGCAAGAAGTTTTCCGCCAGGGAAAGCTCTCCCTGGGGTACATGGATGAACAGAGATTCCCTATCAAAATAGTGCCGTTTTGCGGCATAGGAATTGACGATGATCACCGGTACTCGACCGATGAGTTCAATGGACTGGCGTATCACATTCTCCACGGAGATGTCATCTGCCGCAGCATCAAACGTATACAGGGTCAGGATACAGCGGGCCAGTTTATTCATGATGTCCGCTCCAGGAAGGGTGAGAATCGTATCTTCGGTAAAACCCTCCGGGAGCTTACGGGCAGCGGAAAGCATACGGTTATAGTGGTCCAATTGGTTCTTCGTCGGGAGTTTCCCGAAGAGCAAAAGATAGGCAACCTCTTCATAGCCAAAGGTACCTGCTGCTCCATGAGCGGTAATGATGTCGGTAATATCTATGCCCCGGTAATAGAGTTTCCCTTCTATAGGAACCGGTTCTCCGTCGGTTACGGTGTAGCCCTGAACGCTGCCTATCCTGGTTACTCCCGCAAATACCCCGGTACCATCAGAATTACGCAGTCCCCGCTTGATGGTATAATGGTCGAACTCCTCAGGATCAATCGTATAGTGGGATCTAATATCCCCGCCGAGTTCCTTAATATACCTGAGTACAAGCTCATCCTGCTTATTGATCATAATGCTGCCGCTCTCCTTACATGTGCATATTTATACACCATCGGTTCCGTATTATTCAAGAGGTTCAATCTAAAAATTATACAATATCCAGGGAATTGCTGTATAAATATACTCTGGCTTGAAATCGAGAAACCCCCTGTATGCTCTTACCGCTTCTTGCAGGGTGTCTATTTATTGGCAGGTATGCTACTATACATACATGAAAGACGAATTAGAACAGTTGCATTCTCGCAAGGGCATGGTTCTTTTCCTCGTATTTATAACCTGTATCAGCGTGGGGGTGCTTCTTAAAGTTACCGCACCGGTGATACTGCCCTTTACCATTTCCCTATTTTTGGCCATGGTAGTGAATCCCATAGTCGTCTTTTTAGAGCGGTGGCACCTTCCCCGGATTGTTTCGATCCTTTTCGCCATAGGCATGATCATCGCGGGGCTATATCTCATCGGTATAGTACTTTTTTCCTCGGCTCGCACCATCCTGACCCTGTATCCCCGATATGAACGGCGCTTAACCGAGATTTATGTAAGTTTGGCGGGCTTTTTTGAACTGTCTTATGATGAACATCTGAGTTTTTTTGATAATCTCTGGGGCCAATTGGGGATTCGAAGCAGGATTCGGGATATGACCCTATCTCTATCCAATGGATTTATCGGGTTTCTGATGGAAGCCTTGATGGTGGTCTTGTTCATGGCCTTTCTGCTCCTGGAATCAGCCTTTTTTAAAGAAAAAATCGAGCTTGCCTTTGAGCATAGACGGTCGGGTCAGATAAAAAAGATCGGCGCTGATGTGGTGCTTCAGATGAGTCGTTACCTTTCGGCAAAATTTTTTATTTCTCTGGCCACGGGTATAGTGGTGACTATCGGTTTAAGCCTTACCGGGCTTGAGTTTGCAGTACTCTGGGGGCTCATTCAGTTTATTCTGAATTTTATCCCCAATATCGGCAGTATCGCCGCAGGTATCGGGGTTGGATTATTTGCGTTGCTCCAGTTTTGGCCTGAACCAGGGCCGGTCATCGTAACGGTACTTATTATGCTGGGGGTGAACATGATCATCGGTAATATCTTGGAGCCCAAGATCATGGGGGACAATTTGGGGCTTGCCCCCATTGCGGTACTGATGTCCTTACTGCTTTGGGGCTGGCTGTGGGGTTTTGTGGGCCTCATCCTGGCAGTACCCATGACGGTGATTGTCAAAATCCTTTGTGAGAATATCCCCATGCTGGAACCGGTTTCTATTCTCTTGGATTCTCGTAAGGCCGTGCTGATGAAGAAAGCAGACCACGCCAGGGCGCACGCAGCCCCGACCACGAGTGAATGAGTTTCAGGGTTTACCAGGTTACGGATCGTTCTGCATAACAGTATTGACATTAGGGATCCGGTTTTGCTATATTTAAGTTACTATAAGGCGACATAGCTCAGTCGGTAGAGCAAACGGCTCATATCCGTTTGGTCATTGGTTCAAGTCCAATTGTCGCTAGCAGTAAAAGCCCCTAGGTGAGCATCATCCTGGGGTTTTTTTATGCCTTTGGTTTCAACAATCCTAGGGTTGCCAAGAGTATGGCTTTAATCGTGTGTTTCCGGTTTTCCGCCTCATCCCAGGCACGACTTTGGGGGCCGTCGATCACATCGGCACTTACTTCTTCACCTTTTATCGCGGGGAGACAGTGGAGGAAGATGCTGTCCTTACGGCCGGTCTTATCCATGAGGGCCTGATTGACCTGATAAGGCCGAAGGATCCGCATCCGCTCCTCTTTCATCGCCTCTTCCCCCATAGAAGCCCACACATCGGTATACACCCCATGGGCTCCTTCAACCTCCGCGGTATCTGGGGTAATCCGGATCTGGGCCCCTGAAACCTGAGCCACCGCGGTACAGCGGGCGACAAACGCCGGATCCGGATTAAGAGCGGGAGGGGTAATAATCGTAAAATGAAGCCCCAGTTTCGCGCAGATCACCATGAGGGATCGGGCCACGTTGTTCCTTCCATCTCCTACAAAGCAGAGCTTCGTTCCTGGAGCAGGGCCGTACTGTTCTTCCAGAGTCTGGATATCCGCTAACACCTGGGTAGGGTGAAAATCGTCGGTCAATCCATTGTATACCGGCACTCCGGAATAGCGGGCTAAGGTCTCTACCGTAGACTGCTTGAAACCCCGAAATTGAATTGCACTAAACATACGGCCCAAGACCCGGGCGGTATCTTCGATAGACTCTTTTGCCCCCAACTGTATATCGGTAGTGGAGAGGAACACCGGATGCCCTCCCTCTTCACCAAACGCGGTCTCAAAAGCGCACCGGGTCCGAGTAGAACGCTTCTCGAAAAGAAGGGCCAAGGTCTTCCCTTCAAAACGCCGGTGCACTTCATGCCGCTGATATTCCACTTTTACCTGCTTAGATACATCCAAGAAATAACGGATTTCTTCTGGGGTATAATCCAACCAGGTAAGCAATGAGCGGCCTTGTAAGGTTGTAGAATCCATAAGCCTATGATACATCTTTATTTTGTTCTTTTCAATGCCATAACCAATACAACCTAAATGAGTTGCCCTGATTTTTATACTTTATCTCATGGCTTGTTTTGTATATAATAAAAAATGCATTTTTTGCCGCCTAGGAGCGGTTTATACCGAAGACTCATAGGTAATAGCTTGATTCCTAGGGATTTTGGAGTTTATCTTTTTTGGATGTATAGCATGGTGTCTAAAAAATTTTTTCTTATATCCGCAGCTTTTTCTTTTTTGTATGTCCTTTCTTCGCTTCCTGCTTCAGTACAAACAAAACGTGCCCAGGCAACATGGCCCCTCCTCATCGGAACTGAAGCAGGACTCTACGGGATAGACGGGAAGGGAAGCCGTACTGCGCTGTGGACCCGCGGGGCGGTACGAGCCATCAAGCGGACCCAAGACTATTGGGCCATCTTGAGCGACCAGGGTATTGCGGTTTCCCGGGATCTGCGTACCTGGGAAGACCGGAACCAGGGGCTTCCGGTAAAGGTCATCAAGGTATATGACCAAGGGAAAAAATCCTTTATCAGACAAGTGCAGGACCTTAAGGATCTGGAAATACATCCTGAGAATCCAGCCATCCTGGTATGTGCCGTGAAAGATGGGGTCTTCCTATCCCGGAATGCCGGCCTCAGTTGGGAAAACCTGGGGATGCCTCCCTACAGAACCAACGGCATTAAGGCCGTAGCAGTAGGGAACCTCCCGGAATTGACGGTTTTTCTCTCCCATAGTGTTTACGGGGTCTATTATCTTAATCTGGATACCCCTGGAGCCACCTGGCTCGAGGTTAATGCGGGGCTTGAGAACCTGGAAACCACGGATAACCCTGATGAGGTCTCCGATATAGCGCTGGCCCTTCCTCGTTCCGAAGAGGGGGACGGCGCCTTACCCCGGATCTTCGCTTCCCAAACTTTCCGCCAACGGATCTATGAACTACACTGGGCCGAGAAACGTTTTAGTACCATCTGGGCCGCCCCAGTTGCAGGCCAGACCGATGGGGTTGGTACGGTAGATGCCCTGGATGCAGGCAGGGAAACCCTGCGCTTTGTCCAGGACGGCTCCGTCTTAGAGCTGCCCTATCCCCCAAAAACGCAAGCCCTCGGAGAAGCTACGGAGGGCCGGATTCGGCAGCGGGATGACCTGTTCAGGTTCATTCAGGAGCTGCCCCTCAATGGGGGACTCAAGCCCTCCTGCGTATTCCTGGGAGAACATACCTTTTACCCTGAGGGAGAGCCTATCAACCTATCCGAACTCTGGCTGCTCAATACCAGTCTCTATCCTGAAAATATCCCTGGGGTGAATAAAGAGGGGATCTATCTACCGGTGAACCACAGCATGAGCCCCGAGACCCTCAAACCCTATATGGATCTGATAAACCAGCAGGGGCTTAACATGGTGGTGGTGGATATGAAGGACGATTATGGCCGTCTTCGGTTTACCCCGCATAATCCCGCTATTACCGCCAAAGGGCGGGTCTTTTGGCCTCTGGATATTGATGCTTTTTTACCCTCCATGAAAGCCCAAGCAGTCTATACCGTGGCACGGCTCGTGGTGTTTAAGGACCCTGAATTAGCCAAAAAGGAAGGGGGGAAGTTTGCGGTATGGGATTCCCGGAATAATAGCCCCTGGCTGGGGTATTACGACTCACGACAAAAGAAACAGTCTCCTGGGACCCGGGGAGAAAAGGAGAATCCGCTTATCACCATTCTTCCGGCAGAGGATCCGGACTATGAAATCCTCAGAACCTACTACGATGAACGGTGGGTAGATCCCTATTCAGAGGAGGTCTGGGAATATCACGCTGCTATTGCCCGGGAACTGCATGAACGGGGGTTTGACGAAATTCAATTTGACTACATCCGCTTTCCCACGGATGGGTCGAACCTGGCAGATGCCCGGTACCGGTGGAAGGATCCGGGTATGGATATGGACAGCGCGCTTATTTCATTTCTCCGGCATATTCGTTTCCAGGTGGACGCCCCCCTTTCTATCGATATTTACGGCGCCAACGGTTGGTACCGGACCGGATCCCGAACCGGTCAAGAGGTGGAACTCCTGGCTCCCTATGTAGACGTGATCTGTCCTATGTACTATCCCAGCCACTTTGAACAGTACTTTCTGGCCCAGAACCCGCCACAGCTACGGCCCTATCGAATCTACTACCAGGGAACCCAGCGGGCCCAGCGCATCAGCCGGGGACAGGTCATCATTCGGCCTTACATACAGGCGTTTTACCTCAATGTTTCGTATGATAGAAAATATTACAACCAGAACTATGTACGGCTTGAAGTCGAAGGGGTCCGGGCCGGGGGAAACGGCGGGCTGACCTATTGGAACAACCTTGGCCGCTATGACGACATTCCCCTAATGCCTTCCCGTAATACCGCCCTAGGGGGAAATTCCAGGAATTAAGGGGAAGTTTGTTCTGAGAATCCCTTCGCTCGTGGGGTCATAGGTATTGCCCTCTGCAGGGTTCACCCGGTTCACACAGTCCGTTCCTAAGCGGATTCGGCTTACCCGGGCACCC
>JAITJS010000114.1 GCA_031278815.1 Treponema sp. | reverse complement strand
TGGCCGATCCCCTGGATAGACGCTTTTTTTCTTCGTCTTGACATTGTTTCTCCTGGCCGGGGCGCTACTTGCGGGCCGCCCGGTCCATTCCCCTTATTATACTTGCATAGCTCTTTCCTTTCTTCTTAGGAGCATTTACTTTACCGCTCCCATTATTATTGATTTCTTTCCCTTGTTCCTGGACTTCTTTCTTTGCCTTCCATTGGTGATAAAACCCCGGCTTTATGCTTCCCGCCTCAATTACTGCGTGGTTTGCCAGAGCCCAGGCCCAAAAGCTATCGGCGTGTCCGTTTTCGTCCCTTTCGCTATCATATCGGAAATTCCCGCCCGTAGTCGGGATTCTCTTTAGGGAACCTCTGAAAACTCATATTTTTGTTAAAAGATCATAAGGACTTAAAAATCGATATTTCCTAATTCTTTGTCGTATAATGAATTAGGAAATATCAAAATCTTATGTGGATCTAAATTTAGTACCATATTTAGAGTTTCCAGAGTTTCCCTTATATAATCTTTGAGAAATTTGACATCTGCATCACCTTCTACGAAAATTCTAATTGATGCCATATATTAATTCCTTATTTCAGTCTCAAGATCAATGGCGTCTTTAAATCCCTCAAAAGAATACTTATACACTTTATATCCCGAATTTACCGTTCGTTAAACACTAAATACTAAACACTTTAGCATATTCCTGCATAAACGCAAATTGTTCTTCTTCCAAAAAAGATTTGAGACAGGCAAGTGTTTCAATATTGTGAGACGTGATAAACAGGTGCACGTTATTTTGATTGGAAAATGTAATTAAACTTTTCCACAGCCATTTATAGATTGAGTAGTGGAGTCCATTCTCAATTTTATCAATGCAAATAAAAGAGTTGCATTTTTTAAAAACGGAGGTAACAACATCCAAAAACCGGCGTATGCCATCACCCATAACGGCGATAGGCACATATTCTTCAACATCCTTGAGGTTAAAAAAATGCCATCTTCTAAAGGTTAGAAGCCCAAAATATGTTCGCCAAAGGCACCTTGTAACGTATGAAGTATAGTATCTCCGCCTTTTTTCTTTACAATTTCAGAAAGTCTTGATAGAGTACCTCTTTCCTTCTGGTCTGCGGCAAGGAATGTCGCGATAAAAGTCTCATGATAATCTTTCGGCAGTGTTTGATCTATAAATACCATTCTCACCAAGAATAGCCGCGTTTGTATATGATTGTATTTGAGATTGTTCCGTTTGACATGAAAAAGATAATTCTATCCCATTGATATTAGGAATAGACAAAGAGGAAATATCTTTCAAAAAATTGTTCTGCTGAAATATTGCGCTTAATTCCAGCCACCTTTACGTGGTATCGCTAAATTTTCCAATGTAGTGGTCAAAGTAACATTCTCCGGCCAGGGAGAATCGCAGGACTATGAACAAGAGGTTGATCGCACCCTGGATTTGGTTTCAGTAAACCAGGCAAATGGTGTAACGACCGCAACAGTACGATTTGAAGAAGGGACCGAACGCCCGTATACCATGGAAATATTGGGTACTACCTTAACCATGACTTCGACTATAGAGACCGTTCATTTTGTGAAGTAACCCAAAAATATCGTGGGCGGCGATGCCGCCCCATTTTATTCTTATGAGAGGTAACATTGATAAAGCAGAAAATAAAACCGCCGTGCTATTCTGATCCAAAAGACAGGAATGATACTGAGGGACTTAGGAGAACTCTACTGAATTCTGGTAGATTTTACCAGGGCCTTACTTAACGACCAGCACGGGGGCCAGGAAGGTTAGCAGTACCTGGAGTACCTGTCCGTCTAGGAAACACCATGGCATAGCTTGAAAAGGTGGTATACTCTCCCCGAAACCCGCTGATGAGGAAGAGGAAAGCCGGCACTATGGCTAGGCTGCGTATTTTTTAAATACCTATACCAGAATGATACATCATACGCAGAGATCTCGGCTTTCGCTATTACACAAAAGGGTTCGTTAGGCCAAATAACCAAACGGTGCAGCAGCGTAAGATCCACAGTAATCCACGGATAGTTCCAATCCAATCTAATGAGCGGTATTGGTCACAGCAACCAAGGCATACCATTGTCCAGGGTTACACCCAGATCCATAACAATCATATTACAAGGTTCATAGAAAAATGTTCCCCTTTTATTACATGGTTCGAATAAGCAGCCATACCCATAAAGGTGTTTAACCCGCCATATACCGATTTATCAGTCATGCCGAGGAAGACACCGGTAAATGTATGCCGGTCTATTTTTTGCGCAAAGGATACGGCTATACCATGATATGCAGTAGGGTAATCAGAGCGTATCCCCTTGATGAGTTGCGGGCTGTACCGTATCAAATGAAGTAAAAGAATATGACCATGAGGGAATATAAATCCATCGCGACGCTCCGGCATTTTTACCAGAAGCGGTGATTGATTGACTATATATACATGCTATACCAAGTACAAAAAAGAAAGGTAAACTCACGATAAGGCATTTGTTTGTTTTCATAGGTTCAGTAATACATTAACCGTATCGTTTGTCAATGTAGAGATAAACGTTTAACCTGTCCTTGGGGGTGTATCCTTGGGTTGTTATTGAATATCCGATGGTTTTATACTATGGTATAGTTTCTTGAAACTCTTGAGTTTCAAACACCTTCAAATAGGGAGTTATAGTAAAAAATGGGGAAGAAGAAAATTGTCCTCGCCTATTCCGGTGGTTTAGATACCACGGTGATCATTCCTTGGTTAAAGGAAAACTACGACTGTGCTATTGTAGCGGTCTGTGTGGATGTGGGTCAGGAGGCGGATTGGGACCGGATTATCCAGCGGGCCCTGGATACCGGTGCCCTTTCCTGCTTCGTGGCGGATGTGAAACAGGAATATGTAGAAAACTATGTGTGGCCTGCGCTTAAAGCTAACGCCTGCTATGAAAATAAGTACCTCTTGGGAACCTCTACTGCCAGACCCTTGATTGCCAAGGTTCTCGTAGAGTATGCCCGGAAGGAGGGGGCTATGGCCATAGCCCACGGGGCTACAGGCAAAGGAAACGACCAGGTCCGCTTTGATCTGGGGATCATGGCTTTTGCACCGGACTTGGAGATCATTGCCCCGTGGCGTACCTGGGAACTGCGGAGTCGAGAAGAGGAGATCGAATACCTGGAAAAGCGGCGTATCCCGGTACCTATGAAAAAGCAGGATTCCTATAGTCGGGATGATAACCTCTGGCATATTTCCCATGAAGGCCTGGAATTGGAGGACCCTGCTACCGAACCGTCCTTGGAGCGGATGCTCAAGATGACGGTCCCTCCAGAAAAAGCCCCAGATCAGGCTGCTTACGTGGAAGTATCCTTTGAGCAGGGTATTCCCGTTGGGGTGAACGGTAAAAAATTCAATGGGGTGGAGCTGATTCAAACCCTGAATAAACTGGGAGGCGCCCACGGGGTAGGCTTAGTGGACCTGGTAGAAAACCGGGTGGTTGGTATGAAAAGTCGGGGTGTATACGAGACTCCTGGAGGCAGCATTCTCTACTATGCTCATCAAGAACTGGAACATATATGTCTTGACCGCCAGACCTATGCCTTTAAACAGCAAGTCGGGATGAAGATGGGGGAATTGATCTACGGCGGCCTCTGGTTTACTCCCCTGAGGGAAGCGTTAAGCGTATTTGTGGATGCTACCCAGAAGACCCTTACCGGTACGGTTCGACTCAAACTGTACAAAGGTTCCATCTCATCCGCAGGGGTCAGTTCCCCCTATTCCCTGTACAATCCCAGCATTGCCAGCTTTACCACCGGGGACTTGTACAATCATGGAGATGCTCGGGGGTTCATCAGGCTTTACGGTCTTCCTGTTCTGGTCCGTTCCCTCATGGGACAGGCCCATACCCAGGGAGGAGCCCTACCGCGAGGGGATACACCGGAGCAAAGGGATCCCAAATCCGCGGGGACCGCAGGCTAATGGCTGAGAATACACCTTCTGAAAGCGCTCAGATCCTCTGGTCGGGTAGGCTTGAGGAAAAACCTGGTGCCCAGGCCTTTGCTTTCCAGTCCTCTATCATGGTGGATAAGCGGCTTGCCTTGGAAGATATCCAAGGTAGCCGAGCCCATGCACTCATGCTTGGAAAGCAAGGTATTATTCCTGAGGAGACTGCCCTGGCTTTGGATACAGAACTCGCCCGGATCGCTCAAGACCTGGAATCAGGAACCCTGAAGGTTGATCTGGGGGCCGAGGACATCCACTCGTTTATTGAAGGGGTCCTAACCAGCCGCCTAGGGGATGCAGGCCGTATGGTCCACGCCGGTCGGAGCCGGAACGACCAGGTAGCCACGGATCTGCGTCTCTATCTCAAGCACCTGGTTCCGGATGTATGCGGGGACCTGCGGGAGACCCTTCGGGTCCTGCTGGATCAGGCTGAAACCTATGCAGAGGCGCTTATGCCCGGTTATACTCATCTTCAGCGGGCTCAACCGGTGACCCTGGGGCATCATCTGGTGGCGTGGTGTACCGGGTTAGAGCGGGATCTGGGTCGCTTTACCGATGCTCTGGCCAGGTTGGATGAATGCCCTTTGGGAGCTGGAGCTTTAGCAGGTTCAGGACTTCCCCTGGATCGAGAGGCCACTGCCCGGGCCTTGGGCTTTTCCGCTCCGACCCTTAATTCTATGGATTCTGTAGCAGACCGGGACTTTGTCTTGGAACTTGCCGGGGCCACGGCCATTACCATGATCCACCTTTCCCGGTTCTGTGAGGATCTAGTCATGTGGGCTAGTGAAGAATTTAGTTTTATTACGCTCGCCGAGTCATGGAGTACTGGTTCCTCAATTATGCCCCAGAAAAAGAACCCTGACTTTGCAGAGCTCATCCGGGGTAAGGCGGGACGGACCACGGGAAACTTAATGTGCCTGCTCACCCTGATGAAGGGTCTCCCGTACGCTTATGATAAGGACCTACAAGAGGACAAGGAAGCCCTCTTTGACAGTCTGGATACGGTCCGCGCCTGCCTGAGTATCTTCCGCGGGATGATGAGTACCGCGGTTTTTAATCGGGATACTATGGAGGGGGCCCTTGTAGGGGGCTTCCTGGAAGCTACTGATGTAGCGGAATACTTAGTCCGTAAAGGGCTTCCTTTCCGCAGGGCCCATGAAACCGCGGCACTGCTCGTGCGGGATTGTATTGCCCACGGGCAGCGGAGTATAAGCGAGCGGACTTTGGAAGAACTGAAAACCCGATCAGCCCTTTTTGAACGGGATATCTACCAAGCCCTCAGTCCCGAAGCGTGCGTGAGCGCCCGAAATGGAGCAGGCGGTCCTGCTCCTGAGGAGGTACGGCGGCAGATAGGGGTCTTACGGACAAAGATCAGCCGGTAATGCACCGTTCAGGGGGTATCGTGGAGCGGGCAGGGTTTGTTCTGTCCGGCTGGATTGACGGGGCGGACATCTCCATCCCGGCCTTATCCCGGATAAACTTTAAGGGTCAAATCAATCATAACGCTCGTTACTCCTCCTGAGTGCTTGTTATGGTACAATGGTTTTTGGGTTCCCCTTACCCTTTTTCCTGGCAAGTGGCGGGGATGAAACCCAAGCGGTTAAAAGTTATATGATTCTTACATATAATAAAAAAGGGAGGTTTTTAGTTTATGAGGTTTACCTTGGAACCAGCCGCGGCCTACGCGCACCGACTTAATATTATGCTTATGAGAGCTACTTTTGATATTGCAAATGAATGGTTTTTCTATGATGGTGCACATAGGCGGTAAAGGAAGCAGTGGTGGAAGTAGTTCCAGTGACGTTTCCCTTACCGGTCAAAATATTGGCAACGTAACAATTCCCATCGGGATTCAAGTTACTCTTTCTAATGGGGACAGGGTTAAGGCCGAAATGATCGGAATTAAATCGGGTCAGGTTACTTACACACACTCAAAGCAAGAAAACAATACCCAGGGCTTCAGCATTCTTCCTATGGGTAAACAGCAAAAAGTTGAGAAGACTATTCTTATTGTGCTTTCTGATTCTTAATCATATTTCAAACCTATGCGGACGGTAGTATTGGCTTGGGTGTTTTGGGAGTAGGTATTTCGAGCACGGTACTGATGGCCACCGGTTCCCCGCACCAGCATGCTTTTGACCGTCGTAAGAATCCATGCAAGGCATCCCGGGTACGTCATTGCATGGTCGCCAATGAACTGGCCTCCCCATGGGATACCTCGGTAATGCGGTTTGCCGTTGCCTTCTTTTCCGTTTCGGGGTATCCTGTTGCTCTGGCTGAGAAAATTATGGGTCAAGTTTAGCGCCTAAATAGAAATAGGGGGAGCGGTCTCAAGACATTGCTACTGGTTGTTACAAATCGAACAAGAAGGCTTGACATTTTTTTTATATTTAACTACTGTATAAATATCCGGGCCGCTAGCTCAGTAGGTAGAGCAACGCCCTTTTAAGGCGTGGGTCGATGGTTCGAATCCAGCGCGGCTCAAAGAGAATATGCTTACAATACCCTGCTTGCATAAACCGTGATAAGGGTCAGAACAGATGGTGCATATCGCTTTTACCGGAGGCGGAACAGGGGGACATATTTATCCTGGCCTCGCAGTGGCAGCTTACGTACAAAAACAGGGTAATTATCGTATCTTCTGGATAGGTTCCAACAGGGGGATGGATAAAGCCATGGTGGAACATGCGGGGTTTGAGTTTTTCGGCGTTCCTACCGGTAAATTGCGGCGACAGGTATCCCTCACTCATGGGCTTGAGGCATTGAAAGTGGGTGCAGGTTTTTTTGCAGCCCGAGGCATCCTCAAAAAAGAACAGCCTCGGTTGCTCTTTTCTAAAGGAGGCTTTGTGAGTGTGCCTCCCTGTCTTGCTGCTGCATCCCTAGGATTACCGGTATGGACTCACGAATCGGATCTGAGCCCGGGACTTGCCACAAAGATTAATGCCCGTTTTGCCCAAAACGTTTTTACTACCTATGAGGAAACTGCAGCTTTTTTCCCTGCATCTTATCACGACCGAATCAGTCTGGCAGGTAACCCGGTACGTCCTGAATTCCGCTGTGCCGATCCCCTACAGGGCAGGGCCTTTCTAGGGATCAAAGAGGGGGAACCCATACTGCTGGTCCTCGGTGGAAGTCAAGGATCCCAACAAATAAACGAACTGGTACGGGAAACCTTGAATGAGCTTACCCAGTGGTATACCGTGGTACATCAAACTGGGCTTGAACAGGGTTGGGATCTGGAGCCCCGTGAAAGGTACCGGCCCTACCCCTTTTTTCGGGAAGAAATGCCCCAGGTCCTTGCAGCAGCGGAACTGGTCTTAAGTCGGAGTGGGGCAGGTACCCTTTGGGAATGTGCCGCAGTCGGACGGCCCCTGGTACTTATTCCCCTAAGCGGTTCCGGGACCAGGGGGGATCAGGTGGAAAATGCCCGGGTCTTCGCAAAGGCCGGGGCTGCGGTGGCGCTGGGAAAGCCCTTTGGAACCGAGGCAAGTCCGGTGGCATTAGGGGCGACGATTGCCGCCATTGCCGAGGATAGGGGGCGGCAAAACGCCATGGCTGCTGCATGCGCCCGGATCGGTAGGCTCGACGGAGTACGGATCATTGCCGAAAGGATCCTGCAGTGCTTAGACACCGCACAAGGAGAATCATGCAGCATATAGTACCGATTGATATCATATTTGCCGTTTTTGTCATGCTCTTTGCCATCCGAGGCGCTCTTCGGGGATTTCTTGATGAACTATTCTCTATAGCCTTCCTGGTCTTGGGTCTTTTGGGAGCGGTTCTTTTCTATAAAAAAGGAGCGGATCTGATCCGGACCAAAATTCCTGAAGATATACGGTTTCTTCCAGAGATGCTTGCTTTTGGGGCGGTGTTTTGTATTATCTTCGTTGGAGTTAAGGTACTGGGATTACTGGTGAAAGATGTTCTCATGCAGGTTAAGCTCGGCGGGGTGGATCGGGTCTTAGGCGTCTTCTTTGGTTTAATTGAAGGCTTAGTCTTGGTAACTTTGATGCTTTTTCTTTTGAACATACAGCCTTTTTTTGATACCCAGTCCATTTTTAATGAAAGTATCTTTGCTGAATTACTCATGCCGGTTATTACCCACTATTTCCCCAATACCGTGCAGCTTCCTTCCATCCTTCAGCGAGACGGCTAGCGCTCATGTTTGATCATATCTTGGGACAAGCGGCGGTCAGCCAATTGAGGATCGATATAGGGGCAGGTATGTTGGCCCCTTCCCTGTTGTTTTCTGGTCCTCCCGCATCAGGGAAGGGCAGTGCGGGTCTTGCATTGGCTCGGATCCTTTCTTGTGAAGATCCCACCGGTCCCGATGATTGTCCATGTCAGGCATGCTCCCGGCATCGGCTGCTTACCCACCCGGACTTACTGAGCCTGGGGCCTCGTCCCTTTTTTGCGGAAATCAGCGCTGCCGGGGCCCGTTGTTTCCGGGAACCGGATCCAGTAAGCCGGCTCCTGTTTATCCGGTCTGTTCGGAAACTCCTGGCCCGGTTTTCACCAATTCTTTGGGAGGAGGATCCACGGTTTAAAAAGATAAGCGAAGGCGTCTTTGTCTTGGAGGAAGCCTTGGATGAATTTTCGACCCTCCAGGCAGGGGATCTCGAAAAAACAGGAGATAAGATCCTTAAAAATGCGGTGAAACTCGAATCCGAAGGCATGAGCGAGCTAATTCCGATTGGGCATATCCGGAGGGCTGCTACCTGGAGTCATTTGGCCCCTACAGGAAAACGGAAAGTGCTCCTCATCGAAAATGCCGACCGGATGCAAGAAGGTGCCCGGAATTCGCTCTTAAAAATACTGGAGGAACCCCCACCCTCGGTAAGCATCGTATTAACCAGTTCCCGAGAAAAAGCCCTACTCCCGACCATACTATCCCGGGTCCGGCCCTATCGGTTTATCCGACGTTCCCCCGAGGTGGAAGCTGCGGTGATCCGCCAGGTATTTAAAGATACCTTCCCGGAAGTGGCTCCCCTAGGCTCCAAGCGGGCCACGGGGATCAATACCTATCTGAGTTCTTTTCTTCCGGTATCCGAGGATTCCTTGCGTCCTTTGGCTGCGTTCTTTGCCGCTTTCATTGCCCGAGGAAGCATCATCTTGTTGAAACGCAAGGGGGTTTCCCCTTTCCCGGATACCCTGGTAGCCCTAGGTAAGTACGCCACAGCCTTAACCGAAGCAACCCTTGGTAAGCCCGGAACAGATACCCAGAGCGTCATTGCCACGATTCTGGCAGGAGCGGAAAAATTTGAAGTCCGCGGGCTTTTTGCTCAATTTTTACAGATGCTCCTCCAGATAGTTACGGAAAGCCGGGCTTCCCTTGGGCAAGCCCACAGTCCGACACTGATAAGGGAGTCGGATATATGGCGCACCTGCACTGCCGAGGTTGCACGTGCAGTGGGCACCTACAACCAAAGCCCGATACTTGCCTTAGAACGGCTCAGTACAGAGCTCATGCGAGGGCTGGTGGAACCTTGGTCCTAGCCCACTTCGCCCCTTTTAAACCACGGATAGCGAAGAAGAGGGAGATACTGAATGAGACAATTTATTAAACGGGCCTTACAAAAACTGAATAAGCTAACCGGAGAACAGATCCGGGACATCTTAGTATCCGCAGCAGCTGAAATCGAACGGCTTGAGACCGTACTGGATTCCCTGGCAGATGGGATATTGGTGTGCGATACCGAGCATAACCTCATCCTGGCCAATAAGTACGCTGAACGGTTTCTTCCCCTGGGGTATGATGAACAGGGAAATGGACCTATATGGACCTTGATCCGGGATGAACCAGTGGCCGAATTTTTTGAAACCACCTTGATACATGGCGACCGGGTTGAGGAACGGGAATTCGATGTGGAAACCAAGGGCAAACAGCGGCTTTTGAGTTTTAGCGTGCTGCCCTTAGTCCGGGATCATCAGGTGTCCGGTTCCCTTATCCATGTGGAGGACATCACTGAAAAACGGGGCAAAGAGGCCCGGTTGCGGCGCATGGAAAGCCTGGCCAGTCTTACCACCTTAGCCGCGGGGGTGGCCCATGAGATCAAAAATCCCCTGGGTTCCCTTTCTATCCATATTCAGCTCATCCAAAAAGCCATGGCCGCAAATCGGGAGCGGTATTTTACCTCCTACCCGGGAGGACCAGGGGATTGCAGCCAGGAACCGGTGGACTATTTCAATCTTATGGATACCTACATCGGGGTGGTCAACGAAGAGATAGACCGGCTCAACGGTATTGTGGTGGATTTTTTGTTTGCGGTCCGTCCCATGAATATGGATTTTCGGGAAGGAAACATCAATACCCTCATCACAGAACTCACGGATTTTGTGGGATTTGAACTGGAGGAAGCGCAGATACGTTGCATCCTGGACCTTGCCGAGGAGCTTCCTCTCATTGATTTTGATGAGCGGTTTATCAAACAGGTTCTCCTCAACCTCATCAAGAATGCCATTGCGGCCATGCCTACAGGAGGCACCTTGCGGGTCCTCACTGAGAAAGGGGATGGGGAAATTATCATTAAGGTATGTGATACGGGTGTCGGGATTCCCGAAGAAAACCTCTCAAAGATATTCGAGCCCTATTTTACCACCAAGGAAACCGGAGCCGGCCTGGGGCTTACCTTGGCCTTCAAGATCATTCGGGAACATCAGGGAGAGATTACGGTAAAGTCTAAAAGCGGAGGAACCTGTTTCATCATCACCTTGCCTATCCCGCAAAAAGAGCGCAGGCTTATCAGTTACGAAGGTGAAGCGGAGGCAATCTATGAAGTTTAAGCTCCTGGTGGTGGATGATGAAAAAAACATCCGGGAAGGGCTGGCGGCCTCCTTGGAAATGGACGGGTATGAAGTGGTGACTGCTGCACAAGGAGACGAGGGGTGGAAGCGTTTTCAAAAAGGGGATATGGACTTGGTGATCACCGACCTGCGTATGGCCGGTTTGACCGGAGAGGATTTGCTCAAGCGCATCACCGCAGAAAGTCCGGGGATTCCGGTGATCGTCCTTACCGGGCACGGTACCGTGGAAACCGCAGTGGCGGCTATGCGGAATGGGGCCTATGATTTTCTTACCAAACCGGTCAATCTGGATCGGCTCTCCCTCTTGGTAAAGCGGGCCCTCCAGAACCGGGAACTGGTACTCAAGCACCGGCGCATGGAAGAAGAACTGGAACGGCACAAGCAGTTTGAGACCATCATCGGTACCTCAGGTCCAATACGTCGGGTCTTTGACACCATAAGCCGGGTAGCCCCTGCCAAGGCTTCGGTGCTCATCACCGGTGAGTCAGGGGTTGGAAAGGAGCTCGTGGCCGATGCCATCCACACGCTTTCTCCTCGCAAGGGAAAGCCTTTGGTTAAGGTCCACTGTGCAGCCTTGGCCGCGAGCCTCCTAGAGAGTGAACTCTTCGGTCATGAGAAGGGTAGTTTTACCGGGGCCACGACCCGTAAGCGGGGCCGCTTTGAGCTTGCCCACGAGGGGACCCTCTTTCTTGATGAAATTGGGGAAATCGACCAGAACATCCAGATCAAGCTCCTGCGAGTGCTCCAGGAAAAACAATTTGAGCGGGTAGGGGGAGAGGAGACTATTGAGACGGATGTCCGGATCGTGGCGGCCACTAACAAAGATCTGAAAGAGGAGATTGAGAAGGGCAATTTCCGGGAGGACCTCTATTTCAGGCTCAATGTGGTGAACATCCTGGTACCCCCTTTACGGGAACGGAAAGACGATCTGCCCCTGCTGATTACCTCTTTTCTCAAGGAGTTTGCAGGAGAAAACGGTAAAACCGTGGACAGCATTGACGAGAAAGCCCGAGCCGCGATCTATGCCTATGATTGGCCGGGGAATGTGCGGGAACTGCGGAACTGTATGGAGAGTGCGGTGGTCATGGCTAAGGGACCGGTCATCACCGTGGATGACCTACCCCCAACCTTACGGAAAAAAAGCGAGGAGGGCTGGATCCGCATCCCCTTGGGTACAAGCCTTGAGGATGCAGAGAAGATCATCATCCGGGATACCCTTACCTTTCTTCAGGGTAATAAAAGCAAGACCGCGGAGGTCCTGGCCATTGGCCGTAAGACCTTGCACCGCAAGCTGGCCACTGAAAGTGGCTCGTACCATGCAGTACCGTAGAGCCTGAGGTTCCAAGTCCCTGAAAAGTATCGTTCGCAGGGTCATTAGTCGAACTCATCCTAATCAATCAAAACAGAAAAACCCCGGATAGACGAGAAATCCCGTTTCAGGTTATCATGATGTATGTTCCGGCTCTTATGTCTCTGTCTTATCTTTGCTTCTTGTACGGCAGTACCGCCGCCTATACCTTTGTCCGAGCCCCCCCTTCCTGCAAGCACTCCCGAAGATACTACGTTCCCGGAGCATCCAGAACCTCAAGCCCCGGATATTGTTCCTGCTAGTACGCCGCTTTCCCCTCCGAGCCCAACGGTACCGCAGGTAGTAACGCAGCCCGATCCTTCTGAGGTTCCCCAGCAGCCCTCTCCGGTACATCCTACTGAACCTGCCGGTCCAAGGGAGGAAGAGCCCTCTCCTCCACACCTTAACCAGGTTGAAGCCCCCGTCTCTTCCCCAGCTTCGACGGTACCCACGGTTTCTCCAGTTTCACCGGCGCCTCCTGTGGAAGAGCCCCCCCAGACCCTCCCGCAAGTCCAGATTGCCTCCTCTGCCCCTCTCCTGGTTGATCCAACCCCATCTCCTCAGCCTTCTGTTGCTCCAGAGCTTCCTCCAGTACCTACGACCGTACCGGTAAGTCCTCCTTCCTCACGCCGGGAACCTCCTGCAAGTTCGCCACCGGCCTCAAAGCCCCTTACCGTCCCTCCTCCGGCCCTGCCTCCTGCAAGTACCCCGATCCCTCCTCCAAGCACAGGGGACCGGGCCTTACGAGCCTACTACCAAGGTAATCTTGAGGGGAGTATTCGAGACTTAGAACAGCATCTTCAACAGGATACCCATAATGTATCTATCATCTGGCAGCTTGCCCGTTCATACGCGGAAATAGGGAATGGAAACACCGCGGCAGTGTTGATGGAGAAATTGTATGCGGATAAACCGGCGGATCCTGAAGTTGAACGGGAGTTGTTTGTCAGTCTCTGTCTTGCAGGGAACTACCAAAAGGCCATTGAGCTCCTTCCTCTTTCCAGAGAGACCGGTGAAGTCCTGTTCTATGAGGCTCTGCTTCGCCGGGATACCGGGGATACCAGGAGGGCTATCACTGCCCTGCGAAAAAGCCTCTCCATAGAAAACTTCCGTCCCATAGCTTGGCTGCTCCTAGGGGAACTTTTGGCTGGATCTGCTTCCCAAGAAGCGGAGACCTGTTTCCGCACCGCCCTCCGTCAGGATCCGGAACTGCGTGTGGCTCTGTTTCCCTTAGGCAAGGTTCTTTTGGTTCAGAACCGGTATAAAGAAGCCTACGAATTCTTAAGCCGTGCCCATCACTATTTTCCTCAGCAGGATGCCATCATCGGGGATCTCAATGAGGTCCTCCGTAGGATGCCGGAACTCGTCCGGGAGCAGGAAAGCCCCCCAGTCCAGCGGATCATTACGGCAAGCCCCCCTAAGGTCAAAGCCCTGAACTCCCTTGCTCAAGGGATACCCCTGGTACGAATAGGACTTGCAGAGGAACAAACCAGCATCGCTGTAAAAGCTGGCGGACCCTATATCCTACGCCTTCCCGGTGAGAAGCCCCTGTTTACCGGCAGAGCGCCGGAACAGCTCTGGGCTGAAATGCGCAACGGGAAGCTTTTCCTCTTGGATCAAGGGAGAAAAACCTTGGTTATCGCCGCAGAACCAGTAGTATTGGAATACCAGGATCCGGAAAATACCACCCTCGTTTCCGGGTTTACCCTTGAAGACCGTTCTTACCGGGGCAGCATCGAATTTCGGCCTGAGCAGGCCGGTATCACCTTGATTAATATTCTTAATATAGAAGAATACCTCTATGGGGTTATTCCTGCAGAGATGCCCGCCTATTGGCCTATAGAAGCCCTCAAGGCTCAGGCCATTGCCGCCCGGTCCTATACCTTGGCCTGTCTGGGGGACTACAATCGAGATGTACCCAAGGCAAAGGGGTTTGATCTCTACGGTTCAGTGCTCTCTGCCGCATACCGGGGGGTAAGCGGAGAGGCCCGGGCTACTACCGCAGCAGTGGATGCCACCAGGGGTATGTACCTGACAGCAGGAGGAAAACCCCTCAAGGCATACTATTCTGCCAATCACGGAGGGTACAGCGAAGACAGCCGTTCCGTATGGGGTATGAGTACCTTTAATACGGCGGTTCCTGATAAGCTCCTTAACTCCCGAACAAGCCCTCTGTCCTTAGACGAATTGGCCCGGTGGATTCGGGAACGGCCGCGATCCTATGCATCGGTACCGAACCTCCATTCCTCTCAAGCGTATCGCTGGGAAAAATGGGTAGCTGCAGAGGAAATACGCAGCCGGAATGCCGCAGATGGGAATACTATCGGAGAGATTCTCCAGGTGATAAGTAGAGGCCGGGGCATTTCAGGGAGGATCAACGAAGTAGAAATCCGAGGTACCCAGGGAACACTACAGATTAAAGGGGACCGTATCAGATCCCGCCTGGGGGGACTGCGGAGCAACCTCTTTACCATCCGTTCAAAGCTGGGAAAAAACGGCAGACCTGAGTACTTCATCTTTCAAGGGGCAGGTTGGGGCCATGGGGTGGGCCTGGATCAAAGCGGTGCTGCAGGTATGGCTCAAGCAGGATTTACCGCGGCCCAGATACTGCAACACTATTACCCTTTAGCAGCATTACGCTAAAGCCCCATGGGTCCCCCCCTGAAATCCGTCTGGGAAGGGGGCCTTCAAAGCCTCAGGACCTGCTTCACCGAGAGGGACTTCGTTGAAGAGGGTAAATCTCAATCCCGGTATATCCAGCGCCCAGTATCCCGTAGATAAGGTATCAAAATCGCCCCGTAAATTTCGGTCTGCAGTTTTGTCACTTCCTTGTACCAGGCATCTATGGTATGGAGCCCTGCTCCTGCCCGGTTACGGCCATTTGCTGCGGTAGCTTGGAGATCAAGGCCCCGATCCAGCAATACCTTGCTTAAGATTTCCGCTAGAAAATAGGCGGATAAACCTATGATCACCGGATCCTTGGCCTCTTTTGCGAGGATGATGAACTGTTCTGCGGCAATAGAAAACTGCCGTTCCAGCAGCAGGGTAAACCCATAGTAAAATCGTATCCATGCGGTCTTGCGCGGATCCTTTTTGCGGTATAGGCCCTTGCCGGATCGGGCTACTGCAGCGTCCAGGCGGTCAGAAAAGAACTGGATCGCCCCGCTTATATCCTTGACCAGAACCCGGGCAACCCCAAAAACAAGGGCATGCTCTTCAATCAAAGAGGGTTTCCCCTGGGCGATCCTGCGCTCCAATTCCACCACCGAAGCAGGCTCGGAAAGGACGAAGTAGGTGTTCACTAAGAGCCGCACCTGAGCAGAGGAGTAGTGGTTATGCTGGATAATCCTGGTCTCCAGGTATTGGGTAAGCCCAGGCCAATCTTCCCGTTCCAGGAGCACATACAAACGCCGGTTAATACCGTAAAATACGTCAAGTCCTACCAACACCAGAATCATAAGCAGGATAAAAAAACGGCTGGACTGCCAAAACTCAAGGGCGATTTCAGAACCTAATGTATAAAACGACAAGATCCCAATGGCCAGCAAAAAAAAGAAGATGATTATATTAAAGGCGATAACGATATATCTGAATTTCAACGGTTAGTCTCCCCGGTTTTTCTCCCAAAGCACTTTTCTCGACTCACTTTATTATTCCTCCTGACCGATAATTCTATATTATCCTACAATAATTCTATTATCGGTAATAATGGAGGGGTAATAATACAGAACTGACCGATGCTGAAAACCGAATCAGGAGACAAGGAATGAACAGTTATGATGTTGTGCATATTCAAGCAGGGAGTTTGTTTTCCGCTCCCCTCTATCTGGATGAGCAGTTTATACTAGCCACACCGGAGGTACCCTTCTCAAAAGAATTGGCTGCAGCCCTTTTAGAATGGAAGTTCCCGGCAGTATATAGCGACGGAGACCCCCGGTTGGAAGAAGTCGTCATAAGCGATAAGGATAAACTCAAGCAAGCCCTGGAATTTTACGACGCCTTTCAAAAATATGTGTCCAATCTTTTCACCCCGGGAATGATAAAAAACGATCTTACCTTCACCGCGCTTGCCGAGAATATCCAGGAAGCCTGTGCCATCATCCGATTGGATTACCATACCTTCTTCCGAGTACCCTTGGTCTATACACCGAAAGTAGAGCCTAACTATCAGGTATCTCATACCATTACCTCCACCATCATTGCCCTGAGTATAGGGGTTTCCCTCAAACTACCGGATGAGCAGCTTACGGAATTGGGAGTGGCCACCCTCCTCCATGAAATCGGTATGACTAAATTGTCCTCGAAAGTAAACATACATAAGCGGGACCTCACCCTGGAAGATCGAAGGGCCATTCTCACCCACCCCATCTTAGGTTACAACCTGCTTACCTCCCTTGAATTTCCTTCTGCTGTATGTATCGCGGTATTGCAGCATCATGAACGGGAAAACGGGTGCGGCTATCCCCAAAAGCTTATAGGGGACCAGATCGGCCTCTATGCAAAAATAATCGGGGTAAGCTGTTCTTATGAGGCGATGATCACCAGCCGGTTCCACAAGAAAGCGAAAGACATGCATAGCGCGTTACTGTATTTCCTCAAAAATGAAGAAAAACAGTACGATGATACCGTCACCCGGGCCCTGGTTAATGTCCTTTCTCCCTATCCTATTGGGCTTTATGTGCTCTTGGCCAATGGAAAGAAAGGGCAGGTGGTGGAGGTGAACCCTAAAAACCTTCGGTTCCCCATTGTTCAACTAACCGGTATACCGAGAGTAGGCAAGGTATGCGTCCAAACTTCTCAGGAACAGGGTCTTTCTATTGTTCGTCCCCTGACCAAAGAAGAATTCGATAATAAGGACTTGTGATGTATCCAAGGCCCAAGGATAATTAATCTTTATGGAAGATCCCTTAGGGGCAATCTGGTTTATCCTTGTGGTCGGAGTCGTAACGGGAGGGATTTCCTTAGTTGAAACTGCATTTATTGCTTCCCGTAAGACCTGGCTCAGGGCAAAGGCAGAGGATCGGCACAAACACGATCGTAAAGTCCTGGAAGCCCTGGAGAATCCCTTGCTTTTTCTTTCTGCCCTGCGGATAGGTACGGATTTTCTCAGGATCCTTGCAGGAGTCGTAGGGAGTATGGGGATCATAGGTTCTTTAAAAGGCTGGTTTACCCCGGAACTAGGGGCAAGCCCCTGGGGAAGATACCTGGCTGGGGTGATCCTCACTACCGCCATCACGATGCTGATGCTCATCCTTGGGGACATCATCCCTAAACAGCTTGCCCTCCTTGCTCCTGAACGGATCACTGCCGTGGCCCTTCCGTACTGCAAGGCCCTGGCCTTGGTTTGTACCCCCTTTAGCTTCCTTGCCACCCGGTTAGGGGGTTTAATCCGGACCTGTTTACGGATCGATACCACTCCCGCCATAGGGATGACCGAAGATGAATTGCGGATCGCCTTACGGGAAGGGGAAAAATCAGGGATCGTGGAACAGGCCGAGCGGACCATGGTAGAGGGGGTCTTTTACCTAGGCGATCGGCCCGTAGGAACCTTCATGACCCACCGTTCCGACATAACCTGGCTGGATAAGCGGGCTGATCGGGAGCTGGTACGGCAGACTGCCCTAGAATACCGGGATCAGCGGTACTTCCCGGTTGCAGAGGGGACCTTGGATGCGGTTACCGGGGTAGTTTCGGTACAAGACATCCTACTTGCCCTTTTGCAGGGCCCCTGGTCAGGGCTCAGTTCTATTATGAAGCGGCCCTCTTTTGTTCCAGAGACCCTTTCTGCCCTCAAAGCCTTTGTCGCCTTTAAGCAGGGGCATACGGATTTTTTGTTGGTGATGGATGAATACGGCGGATTTGCCGGGGTCCTCTCATCGCAAGCCCTCATGGAAGAAATTGTGGGGCACCTTGCTACCCCTGCCTTGGCAACAACCGCTATGCTCCTCCAGGAAGACGGAACCTACCTGGTGGAGGGAAGCGTGAACATTGACGACGTGGCTGAATCTCTGGGCTTTGACCACGTCCTGGGGGAACACCAGGAATACCATACCTTAGCAGGGTTCATTCTGAGTTTAGCCGAAGAGATTCCCCGGACCGGCGCTACTTTTGGATATGGGGGGTACCGGTTTACCATTGCCGCTATGGAGGGAAACCGGATCCATAAGGTGTTGATCCACCCCCCAGGGGGTTTAAGGCCCGCGACTGGCACTGGTGATTAGGCATAGTCCCTGCCTGACCGTGGTGGTAAGGGCGCACCGCAAGATGGAGGAACGAAGGGACGTGCGTCTCTATCCCTAACCATGCAGCCCATCGCAGGTGCGCCCACCACAGGTGTTAGCGCTGCACCCGGCCTGAGCCGTCTCCCCCGGCGAGTTTCAGCACCTCTTCCACGGAAACGTGGTTAAAGTCCCCTTCAATCGAATGTTTGAGGCAGCTTGCGGCCACGGCAAAGTCCAAGGTTTCTTGAGGGGAGAAACCTTGGAGACAACCATAGATAAGACCCGCCCCAAAACTATCACCCCCGCCGACCCTATCCACGATATGAACCGCATATTTTTTCGAGAAAAAATATGCCTGTCCATTGTAGAGCATGGCCCCCCAGTGATTGTCATTTGCCGAAAGGGACTCCCGCAGGGTAATGGCTACCTGCGTGAATCCAAACCGATCCGCTAAGGTCTTGGCTACTTCCTGGTACCCCTCGCTGCTTATCCTCGCGGAATGGACCGACGTATTTTTCGCATGGATACCAAAAATATCCGCTGCATCCTCTTCATTGGCAATACAGAGGTCCACCCAGGGCATAAGCGTACCCATTACCTGCCCGGCTTTTTCCCGGGACCACAGGTTCTTCCGGTAGTTGAGGTCGCAGGAAACAGTAAGCTGCTTCATGCGGGCCGCTTTAAGCGCTTCAAGACAAATCCCCGCCAAGGTATCTCCCAAAGCAGGGGTAATTCCGGTAAAGTGAAACCAGCAAGCCCCTTCGAATATCCGGTCCCAGTCAAAATCAGCTGCCTGAGCCGTTGCAATAGCGGATCCTGCCCGGTCATAGATCACCTTGGAAGGCCGCTGAGAAGCGCCTTTTTCCAGGAAGTAGATCCCTATCCGCTTACCCCCACGGACAATCTTGGAGGTATCCACCCCGAATTCCCGGAGCTTATTCACTGCGGCCTGACCGAGCTCATGGTTCGGTAACTTAGTCACCAAGGCCGCGTCAAGCCCGAATTGAGCCAAGGAAACCGCCACGTTGGCCTCCCCTCCGCCGTAGGTAGCGCCGAAATGGCTGGCCTGGACAAACCGGTAATACCCTTCCGGAGCCAGGCGTAGCATGATTTCCCCAAAACTGATGATTTTTCCTGTTTTTTTCACGGTTTTCCCCTTTATGTTCCTATTTTTTCTGAACTAGATGCAGGGCAAACCCGGCGATCTCTTCTTGAAGATAGATAAGGGTCATGTTTTCTTGAGGGTCCCGTTTGATACTGTCCTGGTTAAACCGGATCCCCTGCCGTTCCAGATAGCTCATGGCTCTGGGCAGACTGGGGGTTCCAATAGCGATATGACCATGCTTACCAAAACCAAGGAACTTCATCACCTCAAGCGCCGATCCGGCAAAAATCGAGCCCGGACCTTCTTGCAAAGAAAACCCAAAGAGGGTACTAAAACACTGGGCGGCTTTAGCAGCTTCCTCGGCGTTCTCTGTATTGATACCCCAGTGGACTACCGAGAAACCCAAGGCCTGGTGTACTGCATCTTTACAAAGCGCGGTAATGGCTGAAAAATCTCCCTGATTGATACGATCCGCCGTGGCCATCCAGGAACCACCGCAGGCCAGGATCTTCTCGTATGCGAGGTATCGGACGAGGTTTCCCCCATGAATCCCTCCGGTAGGTATGAACTTGAGCGTGGGAAAGGGACCGGCAATGGCCTTGATATAGTCAAGCCCCCCAGATTGTTCTGCGGGAAAAAACTTGACCACTTCAAGCCCAAACTCCAAGGCCCGTTCCATATCCGAAGGGGTGGTACAGCCAGGGGTAATCGGGATTCCCCGTTGAATGCAATGGGAAACTACATGGGGATTAAATCCAGGGCTGACGATGAATTGTGCTCCTGCGCTTATGGCCTTATCCACCTGGGCAACGCTTAAAACCGTGCCGGCTCCGACTAAGATGTCGGGAACTGCTGCCTTGATGCGGCGTATGGCCTCTTCAGCCTGGGTGGTTCTGAAGGTTACCTCCGCACAAGGAATACCCCCTGCCATAAGGGCCTGAGCCAAAGGAACTGCCTGTGCCCCATCATCGATCTTAATTACGGGAACGATCCCAATGGTTCCTAATGCTTCAAGAACCGTATGCATAATTACCTCTCTCGTACGCAATAAAAAGAGCGCTTATCAAAAAATATAGGATAAAAAGTATCATGTAGATACACACCTAAGTACATAGTAATACAATGTAAGGTTTTTTTAGAATAGGGCCTTTACCAGGAATACTCTGGGGACCGAAAGGCCCCAGAGCCCCAGGGAGTTTTCTATGCTCTTGTCCAGAAGGCGTTATAGGAGATGTTGAAATCCCTCATTTACCAGCAGCAATAACCACCGTCAATGGTTATATCTGCGCCGGTCATGTAATCCGATGCTGGGGAGGCGAGATATAGGATTGCCCCTTGGAGATCATCCGTGGAAGCCATTCTTCCGAGCGGAACCTTTTCCAACCATTGGGGTAACATGGTCTTACCCTCTGGAGTCTCCAGCAGCTTGTCTACCAGGGCAGTCTTGGTATAGCCCGGACTGATGCTGTTTACCAGAATATGTTTAGGTGCCCATTCCGCGGCAAGGCTCCTGGTGAGGTGCAAAACCCCTGCTTTGGAGGTGTTATAGGCGCATTGGTTTTGGGGGGTGTTCGAGATGTGGGCCGACATTGAGGCAGTGTTGATGATCTTGCCGTAGCCCCGCTTCTCCATTTCCCGTGCCTCTGCCTGGGCACATAGGAACACCCCATCCAGGTTCAGGGCGATGATTTTCCGCCATTCCGTGAATTCCTGCATCAAGGCATCCCGCCAGACTCCCATACCCGCGTTATTCACGCCAATGGTGAGGAAACCCCACTTGTCAACAACGGCTTTTACCATTTGGGCAGTATCATCCGGGTTGGTAACATCGGCTTTAAGGGCGATAGCTTCAATGTCCTTTTTCCCCAGTTCCTGAGCGGTTTCTTCAGCCAGGGGCAGATTGATATCTACCACCGCGATCTTTGCTCCTGCCTCGCCGAGAGCAAAACAATATGCCTGTCCAATACCCTGGGCTCCCCCCGTAACCAGGGCGGTTTTCCCGTCCAGTTTGAAACGATCAAGAATTGTCTGTGCCATAACAGCTCCTTATATAAAAATGCGTTCTACTGTCCGGATTCTAAGGAACCATTCGGCAGTATTACCACCTTGAGGACTCCTTCGGTTCCCTGTTCAATGATCTCTACTCCCTTGGTAAATTCTACCAGGGATAGCTGGTGAGAAACCAACTTAGAAACATCTATCCTCCCTGCCTCAAGGAGACGGACCGCCTGTATTGAATTCCGTACTGAGGTATAGGAAGAGAGGATGGTCAATCCTTTCTCAAAAAAGGTAAAGGCAGGAAGGCTCACCACCGCGTCCCGTTTGGGTACGCCGAACCAGAGGAGGGTCCCTCCCTTTCGGACATACCGCAAACTTTGTTCCATAAGGAAGGCGGAACCCGCTGCTTCTACCACCACATCATAGGCTTCCCTTTCCAACTCCTCTAGAGAAGAACCTATCCGCTGGGCGCCCGAAATTCGGGCCAGTTCCAGCCGGCTCTGATTCTTATCGATCTGGGTAATGTTACTCGAACCCTGCAGTTGAATGACTTGGGCGAGGAGAATGCCGATAGGCCCCGCCCCTAAAATTGCCACCCGGTCCCCTAGTTGTATCCGCGCCCGCTGAATCCCATAAAGGACACAAGAAAGGGGCTCTACAAAGGCACCGTAGAGGAAGGGGAGGGAACCGATACTAAAGACCCCCTTCTCCGGGACTACCGCGTACTCAGCCATACCTCCCGGCAGGGTAACCCCTACACCGTCCCAATGCGCACAGAAATTCTGCCGGTTATTGAGGCAGGCATGGCAGTTATCGCAACTGATATTCGGCTCAATCGCCACATGATCCCCCTGCTTAAACCGGGTAACCTTATCGCCTACTTCCACCACAATCCCGGAAAACTCATGTCCTGGAATTACCGGATAGGATCCCAGGTACTCTCCCCGGTAAATATGCACATCCGTACCGCATATCCCTGATGCCTTGACCTGTATCCTCACCTCATAATCGCCTACCGGCCGAACCGGCACGGTCTTAACCTGGGCAGTTCCTGGCTTTTCAATGACCAGTGCTTTCATATCCATTGCAGTATCTCCTGTTTATGTTCTCATTTGCGCTCATCCATCACAATCGGGTTAATCTGAGGGTAAATTCCCTGATTCATCCCTTTACCGCACCGGAAACAAGCCCTTTAACCAAGGCTTTTTGGGTCATCCACCCGAAGATGATTGCAGGAAGCACAGAGATCGTTGAAGATGCCGAGAGTTGGGCAACAAACTGACCCTGCTGTTCTCTGAACCGGGCCATGTATACTGGTAAGGTCGCCGTAGGATTCCCGGTGAGGTTAAAGCCCAGGAAGAATTCGTCCCAGATAAAAACCGCCACCAAGAGGGCGGCCGAGATGATTCCGGTTCGTGCCAAGGGTATGGCGATTCGGGTCATGCGCTGGAATTTGGTGCATCCGTCAATTTCAGCAGCCTCGAATATCTCTTTAGGCAGATCCGAGAAAAAGGAATGGACCATCCACACCACGATAGGGACATGGAATCCCACATAGGCCGCTAAAAGTCCGTATGGGGTATTGATCAAATGGACCTGCTGATACCAGGTGAAAAGGGGAATCAGAACCGCCACGGGAGGGAGGAGAATGGTGGTAATAAACCATAAATAAATCTTACCGGAAGATTCCCGTTTTTTGAGGCGCCCGAATACCAAGGCAAAAGCCGCAGGGATCCCCAGGACGAGGCTGATAAGGGTACCGAAGAAAACCTGAAACAGAGAATTCCCTAAATACTGATATATGGTGGGATCACTTAGGATCTTTTGATAGGTTTCCAAGGTGGGTTTAAAAAAGATACTGGGCGAAACCGCCTGCTGTTCTGTTTTAAATCCTGAGAGAAACATATAGAGTATGGGAGAAAAATAGATAATGGCAACCGCGTATATCGCCAGGGCCAACAGTGATTTTTTGATACTACTGCGGATCTTCATACGCCGTTGGACGTGTTCAATGGTACGCATATCCGGCCTCCTCTAGGTATACTTCACGTTCCGCCGTTCAATCGAACGGTAGATGAGATTAACCAACATGAGGGTTAAGATGACGGTCATTGCCGCCAAAGCCCCTGCTCTGCCCACATGGTTTGCACTGAATATCTGCATATACACGTAATACGGAAGGGTATAGGACCTGGTCCCTGGTCCGCCGGCAGTAGTGGTCAAGATGAGGCCGAATTCCTTGATAACAAACACAAGACCCAGCATGATCGCTACCCGCAGATGATTCATTATAAGGGGGAGTTTAATCCGAAATATTCCCTCTATCCAGTTCACCCCATCCATACGCATACTGTCGATCACCTCCGGATCCAAACCCTGGAGACCCGCCAGTATAATAAGGACGAAAAAGGGGAGCCACTGCCATACAAAGAGGCCTATGATCACCCCTAAGGGATGATAGCTAACCAGGTCAACGGGAGTGAATCCCAATGCTTTGGCAATCACCCCGTACCAGCCAAAGGTGGTATTGAAGATCGTCGTCTTCCAGATGACGCCACTGGCAGTGGACATAACAAAAAAGGGGCCTAAAATGAGGGTCCGGGCGATATTGATCCCTGGAATCGAATGGTCCAATAAAAGAGAAATAAGGAACCCTAAAATAGAACAAAGCAACAAGGTCATTCCCGTAATCAAAACCGTTTGTCCGAGGATTCCGTAAAAGGGAGGAATATCCGACCATGATTCGACCTTGAGGAAGTAAAGATAATTTTCAAAACCGCTGAAGACCCGGGGAAGGTCCGGTCTCGACAAATTCCAGCGTATAGTAGAAAAAATCAGGGTCATTAAAAACGGAACCTGAGTCATAACCGCAACCACCACTACCGCAGGTATCAGGTAAGGGTAATCGGTTTTTCTTTTCATTATACCGCCTTTTATCCGCCCCGAGATTCCGGGGCGAATCATCAAGATATGGAAACTTCCCAAAACTTTAGTTTTGGGAAGCCTCTTAGGAAAACTCATTTTTTAAAAGACCCTCCGCTATGCCCGGCGGTCCTGCTATCCATTACGTACACCCGAAGGTGTTTTACTTTTTGTAACCTCCGTCCCGAGCCACACTTTCAAAGACCTGCTGGGTCCTCCTCAGCGCTTCGTCAAGGGTAATATTATCCACCACATAGTCCGCGAGGTTCCGGGTCATAATATCCCCGGCATCGGCAAATTCGGGAATAGCGATGTACTGAAGCCCTACATAAGGCACTGGGTCAAGGCAAGGCTTGGTAAAATCCATGCCTTCAAGGGTTTTAAGGGTCATGGGACCATACGGGACCGACGCGTAGGCCGGCAACTTATAGGTAGAAGACCGGGACGCGGGCGGAGTACTGGCGCCGGTGGGGTCCAAGGCAACGGTCCTGGCAATGTAGTCTTTTGAAGTCGCCCAGAGCATAAATTTAAAGGCCGCTTCCTTCTTTGCCGAGGTGGTCTTAGGATTGATACCCATGGTCCAATTCCACAACCACGCGGTGTTTTTCTGGAGCTTGTCATGGGGGGCCATCACATACCCAAGTTTTCCCTGTACCTTGGAATCACTCGCCTCTAGCGGGGGAGCAATGGACGTAGCATCATAGTAGATACCACAGGTACCCGATGACATAAGGGCAATACACTCATTGTAGGTGTAGGAAAGGATGTCCGCCTGCCCTGCTTCTCTGAGGATATTCTTGTACATTTCCCAGGCAGCCCGCTGTTCAGGGGTATTAACCGTCGCGTTCCACTGCATGTCGAAGAATTTACCTCCGAAGGCGTTTACCATGGTAACAAAAGGAGCACCGCTCATGCCCCAACCAGGGGTACCCCGCATGGTAAAGCCCACAATGCCTTGGGAAGGATCGTGAATTTGTTTGGCAAATTCATAGACCTGCTGCCATGTGGGTTCCTCCGGCATGGTAAGCCCCTTAGCCGCAAAGAGTTCCTTGTTGTACATAAGAAAAGAACTTTCACCGTAGAAGGGAATCCCGTAGGCTTGGCCGTTCAAAGAGACAGAATCCACCATACCTTTGATAAGATCCGCCCGGTCATACCATTGCTTCTCTTCAGCGCTTAGCTTGTCAAAATAGGGTTCCAGATTTTCAAGCCACCCGTTTTTTGCCCAGGTCTGAGCCTCGTAAGGACCGATATAGAAAATATCATAGGTGGTGCCGCCGGTAGAAGCTTCGGTGGTGAGCCGCTGCCGCAGATCGTTTTCCGGTAATACGGAAATATTGACGGTAACCCCTTGCGCCTTATATTCGGTTTGCGCAATCCGGGCTAATGCTTGGGATATAGGGTTGTTCGCTAAGGCAATATTGATCGTAATTTGTCCTCCGCTCTTCTGACCGCTGCCCGATGCAAAGACAGGAATCCAAGGAACCAGGAACAAGCCCAGAACCGCTAGCAATACACGACTTCTTTTCATACGTTACCTCCTCAAATTGATCACGTATCCAATGATTCGATTCCTATACATATTTTTGGAATCATATTATAATAACTAGGAAAATTCATAGTTGTCAATCTTTTTTTATATTACTTCAGTGGGCCGGCACATATCGAAGGAGATACTTTCAAAAAAAGGTTGATTTTTACCAGTACCTTGGATTATACTTTTTTATAATATAATCCTTGGTTTTCATAAAGAAGGGTATGTGTGGTGGCTGATTTGGTCAGGGTAGAGCATATTTCAAAATCCTTTTCTGAGGTTATGGCCCTGGATGATGTACAGTTTGATCTACGTCCCGGAGAAGTGCACGCTTTACTGGGTGAGAACGGCGCCGGAAAATCGACATTGATGAAGATCATATCCGGGGTTTACACTCGGGATTCAGGGGATTTTTATGTTAACGGCACGAAGATCACCGGCGATCTGAACCCTCAGTCTGCGCAAAGTCTGGGGATCGGGATCATTCATCAGGAGTTGAATCTTTGTCCTCATCTTACGGTAGCAGAAAATGTCCTTTTAAACCGGGAATTTACCGTTTCTGGAGTTTTAAACGAAAAAAAGCAGAACGAAGCGGTTAAACAGTACCTAACCACGCTGAACCTAGACATCGATCCTTCAACACGGGTCAGCAATTTACCGGTTTCAAAACAGCAGATGGTGGAGATATGTAAGACCCTTTCTATGAACGCCAAGATCATTATCATGGATGAGCCTACATCAGCCCTCACTGAAAAGGAAATTGAGGATCTTTTTAAAGTTATCGCCGTGCTAAAAAACGAGGGTCATGGGATCATCTATATTTCCCATCGGTTGGAGGAGTTGTCCCGTATCGTGGATCGAGTTACCATCTTACGGGACGGTAAGTATGTAAAGACCCTCAACTTTGCGGATACGAATTTATCCGAAATTATCAGCCTCATGGTCGGCCGTACCTTGACCGAGAAATTTCCCCGTATAGACATGAAGCGGGGGGAAAAGGTTTTGGAGGTAAAGAACCTCTCCTCTTTCCACGGGGTTGGAGTTAAAAACGTATCTTTTGATCTGTACAGGGGAGAGATCCTCGCCTTTGCCGGTCTTATGGGGGCAGGTCGGTCCGAGGTGGTCAGGGCAATTTCTGGAGCGGATAAGATGAGCGGGGGAGAAATAGTTATCCATGGAAAGCCGGTAAAGATCCACACCCCCCGAGAGGCCATCGCCCAGGGGCTTTTCTGCGCCCCAGAAGACCGAAAACGGGACGGTCTCTGCGTTAAGATGACGTTGAGGGAAAATATCACCCTCCCCAGTCTGGATATTGTTTCCAAGCTGGCCATTATCTTCCGGAAGCTGGAAAGTCAAAAGGCGAAGATGATGATCCAAAACCTTAAAATAAAAACCCCCAGCATGGATCAGTACGTAAAGAATCTTTCCGGTGGGAATCAGCAGAAAGTGGTTGTTGGCAAGTGGCTCATGCGGGACGCTAAGGTGGTGATCTTTGACGAGCCGACCCGGGGCATTGATGTGGCGTCCAAAATCGAAATCTATAATATCATCAACGATTTAAAAAGAAACGGCATCGGGGTGCTGTTTGTTTCTTCAGAATTACCTGAGGTACTGGGTATGTCGGATCGTATCATGGTTATGTGTAACGGTAGGATAACTGCCGAACTCATTACTAAAGATACGGATCAGGAAGAAATTCTTAAATACGCGACGCAATATTCATAATAGGGGACGTACAGCATGAGTGATAGTGATAGAAGGGTTAAAAGGGGCTTGCGGTTGAATCTACCTCGATCCCAAAAACAACTTCTCTCGACCTTCAGTGGGCTTTTTTTACTGGGGGTGGTTTTTACCATTTTAAGCCCCTATTTCTTCTCGGTAAACAACCTTTTAACGGTAGCGACCCAAACAGCGGTCATCGCCATCATCGCCATTGGTCAGACCTATGTACTCATAACCGGAGGTATAGACCTGTCCATCGGTTCAAATATCGCGCTTTCAGCTATGATCGCGGGACTGGTCATGCGGGTGAACCTGCCGGTCCCCCTGGCCATCCTCGCCGGTTTGGCCACGGGCCTTACCTCAGGAGCGGTGAGTGGCGCCCTGGTGGCCTTTGGAAACATCCCGCCTTTTATCGCAACGCTGGGAACCATGACGGTGGCCCGCGGTATAAGCCTTACCCTGACCCAGGGAATCCCTATAAGCGGTCTGCCGAAAGGATTTACCCGTTGGGGAACCGATTACACCCTGGGAATTCCCAATCCCGTAATGGTTATGGTGTTATTGGTACTTATCTTCGGCTTTATTTTGTCAAAGACCAAGTTGGGGCGGTATGTATATGCTGTGGGTAGTAATTTTGAGGCTGCCCGGCTGTCTGGTGTAAATACGAAAAGAACTCTCATTCTTGTTTATGTGTTTTCGGGCTTATTGGCCGCCTTTGCGGGGCTGCTCATGGCGGCCCGGATCATCTCTGCTCAACCCGCTGCTGGGGACGGGTATGAACTTGACGCGGTAGCCTCCTCGGTTATCGGGGGAACCAGTACTATGGGCGGTGAAGGTACCATCGCAGGAACCTTTATCGGTGCTTTTGTTATAGGTATACTCAGAAACGGACTCAACTTGATCGGTATATCTCCCTTTATTCAAAAAATCGTCATCGGAGTTGTAATTGTCGGTTCTGTATTCTTCGATAGGATTAAACGCAAGGATTAACGTGGTTATAAGGTTCCCCTAGAGGAATCTTAAATATAGATAGGAGGATTATACATGAAAAAGAGGATTCTGTTAATTGCGGTGCTCCTCATTGCGCTAATAGGCGTTTTGCCGATTTGGGCAAGGGCCGGTCAGGAGGCTTCCACCGGGAAGATCAAGGTGATTTTTATTGCCATGGATTCTATTGATGAACATTGGCTAAAAGTCAAGGCGGGTACCGAAGATAAGGCCAAGGAACTGGGCAATGTAGCTTTGAGTTTCAATGCGCCTCCGGGGAAAGTAGACGCTAATGTTCAGCTTCAAATGGTTGAAGACGCCATTACCCAGAAAATGGATGCGATTCTGCTGGCCCCCCTGGATAAAGATGCCCTATCACCGGGAGTGGATAGGGCAAAGGCAGCGGGGATTAAGGTCATCATCATCGACTCAGCCGTCGGTACTTCAAATTATGATGCCTTCTTATCCACCGATAACGGCGCGGCTGGTCGTACCGCGGCGGATCAGCTGGCCACATTGATCAATGGAACGGGAAAGATTGCGATCATCAATGCCCAGCCCGGAGCAGGTACCGCTATGGTCCGGGAAAACGATTTTAAAGATCAGATCGCTAAAAACTATCCCAATATCACCATTGTGGGAACGCAATTTTCCGATGGAGATAAAACCAAGGCCCTCAACATTGCTACCGATTTTATGACCGCCAACCCTGATTTGGCAGGTATCTATGCAACCAATGAGGGTTCTACCGTAGGTGCGGGTAATGCTATTGAACAAGCGGGAAAAACCGGTGTCATTAAATTTGTCGGTTTCGATTGGTCAGCGGACACCAAAGCTCTAATTGAACGGGGTGTCTTGCAGGCAACTATGGTGCAGAATCCCTATCAGATGGGGTATCTGGGAGTTCAGGCCGCGGTAGATGCCTATAACGGAAAACCGATTCAAAAAGCGGTTGATACCGGGGTAACCGTTGCTACCAAAGATAACATAGATTCGATCAAATAGCAGGAATTGCATCATGGGTATAAGGGGGTGCCTGGACATTGCGTGTCAGGCCCCCTTTTTTTTGAAAAACCGGAACTAATGCTCAGGTATCCGAATAATGCGTGAAAATGAACGTTCATTCGTGGACCCTTAGTATTGCATCGAACGCTCGTTATACAAGGTATTGTTGGGGGTTGCTATGGCATACCATACACTATTCATCGGAGTGGATATCGGAGGTACCAAAACCGCGGTTTCCCTTTGGGGAGGGGAAGAAAAGCTGGTACAAAAGGTACAATTTCCCACCATTGGAACCCCGGAAGCGGTTATCGCACAGATAAACGTCGTCATTGATCGGATACTTGAGACAAACCCCGCCGCGTCGACAGGACTTTCCGCCCTGGGGATAAGCTGTGGCGGTCCCCTGGATCCTACGGAAGGGGTGCTCCTTTCCCCTCCCAATCTTCCCGGCTGGGACAGGATACCCATTGTACGGGTGCTACAGGAAAAAACCGGCCTTCCCTGTTTTCTAGAAAATGATGCCAATGCCTGTGCTCTCGCAGAATGGCGCTGGGGAGCAGGTAGGGGCTGCCAGGATATGGCTTTTCTCACCTTTGGGACCGGCTTGGGTTGCGGCTTGATACTAAATGGCCGATTGTACCGAGGGGCAGGGGACCTCGCAGGAGAGATTGGGCATATCAGGATTGCCGAAGACGGCCCTGAAGGATACGGCAAACGGGGATCCTGGGAGGGCTTTTGTAGTGGCGGCGGGTTAAGCCGACTCTATGCCGAGATAACGGGACGGAACGAAACAGGAAAATATATCTGTGATGCCGCTGCACGGGGAGAAGCCGATGCCCTGAGGGTTATCGAGAAATGTGCCTTTTATCTAGGCCGGGGAATAGCGCTCTTAATTGATATCCTAAATCCCCAGTGTATTGTCCTGGGAGGTATCTTTGTACGGAGCGAGGGACTTTTCCGCGGAATTATGGAATCGGTTATTGCAGAGGAAGCTCTAGGGCCTTCTCGCAAACAATGTATCATACGTCCTGCCCTCTTGGGGGAACTACTGGGGGATAAAGCGGCCTTAGGGGTAGCCATTAACGGACTTTTATCTGAACCT
>JAITJS010000049.1 GCA_031278815.1 Treponema sp. | reverse complement strand
TTTTTTGAAACTTTCCGTAACGGGGATCCCACAATAAGCCGGAAAAAATCGGACGAAAAAGCCGCCGCCCTCCTTCTGGAGACAGGGCTGGAACGGGGCCGGGAGCGGCTCGTCAATTTTCCCCACCAGTTTTCCGGAGGCCAGCTCCAGCGCATAGGTATAGCCCTGGCCCTGGCCCAGGGGTGCGAACTCCTCATCGCCGACGAGCCTACTACGGCCCTGGACGTCACCATACAGAAACAGATTGTGAACCTCCTTAAAACATTACAGCGCAGGCGTTCCATTTCCATCATATTTATCAGCCACGATATTGATCTTGTGGCGGACATTTCCGGCCGCATCATGGTAATGTACGGCGGCCTTGTGATGGAGTCCGCGGAGGCCCGGACCATCGCCGCCCATCCCCTGCACCCCTACACCCGGGCCCTCCTTGCGGCTTCTCCCCGGTTCGGCAGCCACTACTCTCGGGAACGGCTTGTCTCCATTCCCGGAAAGGTTACGGATCCGGCGAACCCGGAACCGGGCTGTCCCTTTGCCCCCCGGTGTCCCGAAACCGGGCCTGAGTGCAGGGCGGGCATACCGCCTCTTGCTGCGATTAACCGGGAAAACTGCGGGGGCAACGCAGGATCAGGCGGCCCGGCGGTTCATGAACTGCGTTGCGTCCACGCGAAAGCGCAGTATTACTCCGAGGAGGCCCGGCATGGCGGTGATTAAGGTCGAAAACCTCAAGAAGCGGTTCAATCTGGAAGCGGGCTTCTTTGCCAGGTTTGGCCGTTTTGTCTATGCGGTGAATGGCGTGTCTTTTTCCATAGGGGAAAACGAAACCTACGGCCTTGTGGGGGAATCCGGGTGCGGCAAAACCACCACCGCCCGGCTTCTGGTACGCATGTACGAAAGCGACGAAGGGAGCATCCTGTATCACGATCGTATTGATGTGCGGACCCTAAAACCGGGGGAACTCAAACAGTACCGGGAAAAGGTAAAGTACGTGTTCCAGGACCCGGCCCGTTCCCTTAACCCGCGCATGACGGTCTACGATGTTCTAACATCGGGGTACCGCTGGTCCTCGATCTGGCCCGGCGAAAAGAAAGCCCGAAAAGAAGCCGCAGACATCCTTGAAGAAACGGGTCTGAGCGCGGCGGATCTGGAACGGCGGCCAGCGGAATTTTCAGGCGGCCAGCGGCAGCGCATCTCCATAGCCAGGGGCCTTTTGATGAAACCGGACCTCCTGATCTGCGACGAAATAGTGTCCGCCCTGGATGTTTCCATTCAGGGGCAGATACTGAACCTGCTCCTGGATATTCGTTCACGGCATAATCTTTCCTTCCTGTTCATCGCCCATGACCTCAAGGCGGCCTCTTATTTCTGCGACCGCATAGGGGTCATGTACCGGGGGGAACTCATGGAGGAAGCCGCGGCAGCGGACCTCTACCAAACCGCCCGGCACCCCTACACCAGGCTGCTCTTTTCTTCCGTTGCGGGTCCTGCCGGAGAGTCGGTGGAAGCGCGGGAAATACCGGCAATGCTGCAAGGCGAAATCCAGACGCCGGTAACCGAACTTTCCGGCTGTGCCTTTGCGGAACGCTGTCCCCTGGCGGACGAACGTTGCCGCAGGGAACAGCCCCCCCAGGCCAATGTCCCGGACGGGGCAAAGGCGAAAACAGGGCATGTATTTTACTGCTGGAAAGCCTGCATAACGTGAGTTCGACCGTAGAGAATTTTAGGAACTCGTCGAACTCACGTTGAATCGGTAATACCAGGTGGGTAGGCCAAGCCCAAGGGAGGGCTCGGCAAGCCTTCCATAGCTTTGCTGGCCCATAGGACCCCAGTCCGGAGCGCCAAAACACGCTGAGACATCCTCAGCCGGCTGGGGTATCTCCCCAGGGAATTTAGAAACGGTAGGCAATCCCCGCCGGTATAGACCAGTCGTATTCGGTCTTCCAGCCGGTCCCGTTGGCCACGAGATGCGAGGCTATCTGAAAACCTGCATAAAGGGATGCGCCCCCTACGGTTTTTTGGATATAGGGAACCACATTAAAGTTTACCTTGGAATCATAGGAAGTGGTCGTACCGTTGTTTTTTTCCGTATCTTCGCGGTTGAACTCAAGCTCCCCCAGGATGCCGATGCTGGCCACGGTCAGATTGATCTCAGGGTTAAGGGTTACTCCCAGGATAAAGCCCTGCTCGTATTCTCTTTTTGTATTCCCCGTGGTCTGCGTAAGTTTGCCGCCGAATTTGCCGGACACGCCCCCTGCAAGGCTGAAGGTTTCCAGAGTAACATTGGCCCGCAGATTCAGGGCATAGGGAACCTGGGCCTCTACATCCTGTGAAAGTACGGGGGGGGCGGCAATAGTATACTCATCCCAGCCTTTTCCCGGAAGGGGCACTTCCCCGCCCAGGTCCAGCGTAATGTCATTGATGAGGGTGAGCGTAAAGCCCGCGTCAATCACCGCCGCATCCACGGTATCTAACGTGGGTGCGGAATCGTTAATCGTGCCGGATACTTTGCCCGTACCCCCTGCAAAGGTAACACGAACTGTTCCAATAGCGGGAATGGTGTAAGCCAGCCGGGCCATCGTGTGCTGAAAAATCTCTTTTGCCGTGGCATCCCTTGCAACATAGGGGCTATTCCAACCGTTGTAGCTTAAATTGCCGCTGTTATCCAGGGGCACGCTGGCTACAAGGTACAAGTCCCCGGCGTTTACTTCCAGGTGTGCGCCGCTGAGCACTTCGTAGCCCCAGGGGATGTAGTTCCCGCTCCTGCCGTAAAATCGTACCGGAATGATGTCGTCATTTGCCAAGGCAACGCCGATAGCATTAGCGCCGCCCCACAGATACCCTGCAGTAACCTTGAGCACATCCAGGGGCTTCCACCAGGTATTTGCCAAAACTCCCAAGTCTCCGTCCGTCTGCGCCCGAGTCTGGATCCAGCCGCCTATAACGCCGGATTCGTCCGTTGCAGTAACGTCAAGCCTTCCGCGCACCGCATTGACGCTGCCGCCGTTATTCGGTGCAAAACCGGTTTTAACATCCGTCTCGCTTACCGTACTGCCTTTCAGCACATCCCAATGTCCCACCACACTGCCGCCGATGCTAATTTCCGCAAAAACCGGAAGGTCCACCACACCTGCCAAAACGAGTAACCATAAAAAAAACAAGGATTTTTTCATGCCACCCTCCTTTAAAAGATTGAGGACCGCTATGAGTCCCCTGGTTAAGGATACGGTATCCTGCTAACCACTATTAAGATACCCTGCCCGGTCCTTTTGGGTCAATGATAATGCTTCGTTTTTTTTAGTCTTTCCCAGAACACCCCGATTTATTGTATAGGTACCGGCCCTGGTTATGCTATTGGTACGCTGGTCGGAACCGAAAAAACACAGTAGAATGCAGGATATGATCCAATTTTACTTTTTATCGATCTTTTGTAACACGGTAACCGGGTATATGCTGATAAGCAGGGAAGAATCGGATACCAATACCCGGAGGAATACTATAAACCAGGTGTTGGAGCATGATACCCTGCGCTTGATCCTGGGAGTCTTAAGCATCATCACGGGCTTGTTTAAGCTCCTCTCCGCCGTGCAGGGGGATGTCCCGATAATCGGGGATCTGCTTCCCGCATTGTCCGGTTTTGCCGGCGGTTTTCTGTTGGTGCTTGCATATTACCGATCTCACACCGGCCTTTCCGAGGCTCGTTCCCTAGAGATTACTCCTCTAGAGCGGATCGGAGAGAAATTAGTTACCCATAAAAGACAGATTGGATTCTTGGCCTTGGGAACCGCGGTACTCCACTTCCTCTTTCCCCAGGCATTACTCATTTAATCGCTACGGGAAGCAGCAGTGAAGGGTAAACAAGGGATGCTTATGGACAGCATACAGCACTCAGTGGCAGGTATTGCCATAGAGCATGGAAAGGTTTTCATTGCCCGGCGCAAAGTCGGAGGAGCCTTGGGGGGAAAATGGGAATTTCCCGGAGGTAAGGTAGAACCTGGGGAAACCCATGAACAGGCCCTCATACGGGAATATGCGGAAGAACTGAGGGTGCCCATTACGCCAGGCCCCCTCATGGGAAGCGCCTCCTTTGAACATCGGGGAGTCCATATCCTCCATGCCTATCGGGTCTATTTCCAAGAATACGGGATCACTCTTTCGGAACATACCGAATGGCGCTGGGCTACGCTGGAAGCAATCCAAGCCCTGGACTTTGCCGGTTCAGATAGGAAGCTCTTTCCCATGTTACAAGCGTATCTTCACTGAAAGCCCTGTATCCAGCCCATGATACCCGGTCCCGCCGGAACCGCTCTGCACGACGAGGCCGCTGGTGGCGCCGGTATTTCTTGAATAGGTAGGACCCCGCAGGCCCTTAATAGAGCGATACCCCAGAGAGAGGGAGAGTTCCCATCGGGAATGGGGCGCAAAGGCGATCTCCCCCTGGAATTCAACCAAGAGTCCCCCTTGGGAGGTGCGATCGCTATATTGTCTTTCCGTGAGAAAATGATCGTCCAAGGCTGTGCACCATATCCAGGGGCTTATCCGCGCATCAAGCCTCAGGCTCAGTCCATAGGGAAAAGGAATATACACGGCCAGTCCCGGAGTAAGGATACGCCATTCCTGCTGGTAGTTAATCGCCGGTCCATAGTGCTGACTTTTCGGTATGGTATCATCCCAGGGTGCATACGTACCGGTGCTGTCTTTTGAGGCATATTGGGTATAGCCGTCTTGGGAAGCCCAGGAAAAGTACATATAAGAAAAGTCTATATACCCTTGGAACACCAATCGACCGGCTATGGGAAGGGAGAGGCCCACAGCAAGATCCAGTAAAAAAGCCCCTTGGGTATAATTATCGTGGGAAGAAAAATGGGTCAGATCATCATTGATGCCGTATTGTTTATTTATCCAGTCCCTATCTTCCATGATGCCGGTTTTACGGGGAATCCCGGATTTGAGCGACAGATCGATAAAAAAACCAAGCCTTTCCAGCGGATCAATCTGGGAAACCTTCAGGGCTGTACCGGCATAGAACAGGGGCTTCATATCCCAGAGCAGTTGGCTGAGATAGGCATCACTGGTTTCGTCGAGATACACGATTTCCTCACCCTGGCCATATAAAAAACCCGTCAAAGCAGCAATAGAAACCGTATAGGCGCTTTTTTTACCTGCCTTACGGGATGTATCCCCTTGTATCCCAGGGGATACCAAAAAGAGCAATATACTGACTAAAAAGGTAAAAACCTTTATAGTTTTCATATAATGAAAGTAGAGGCTTTGGTGCATTACGGTCAAGTATGGATCCCGTTACTTATGGGTATGGCGGCGCTTTGGTGTTCCTGTACCCGGACTACCCATGAGGTAAGCATCATACCGCCCCCAACCTACCCGCTTTCCCGTTCGAGTATAGGATACGGTGTGGTCAATGTCTCCTATACCCATGTGGTAAATGAACCCGGCAAAAACGGGGTTTCCCTGGGGTATCTGCGCAGGGGTTCCATTGTACGGATCTTGGAACGCCGCTTAGTTGCCGGAACCGCCGAATCCTGGGTCTTAGTAGCAGGAACGTATCGGGGCTGGCTTAAGGAAACGGTGGTGGACATATACGACCTGGAAGCCCAAGCCAAGACCGCTGCAGAACTGCTGACCCCTTAAGCAGGATCGGTCCTGGGTTTTCTGCTTGCATAGCTCTTCATAAGGGGGTATACTAAGATACAAAAGGGTAGTATACCCAATGAAAACATAAAAAATAAACAAATCGAAGAGCATAATAAGGAGTCGTCTATGGATTTTGTAAAGGACATACGTCAAAAGGCCAAATCCCTGCAGAAAAAGCTGGTTCTGCCAGAGGGAACAGAGCCCCGTACGGTCAAGGCCGCCCGGATTCTCGTGGATGAAGGGCTTGCCGCTTCGGTAACCCTGATCGGTAAAGAGCCGGAAGTCCAGAAGGTAGCGGATCAAGGAGGGGTTACCTTGCAAGGGATTCATATCCTGGATCCCGGCGCCTCATCGCTCCTTGAAAAATACGCCCAGGAATACTATGAGCTGCGGAAAAAGAAGGGCATGACCCCTGAACAGGCAAGACTTGACATAGTATCTCCCCTGCGCTGGGGGGCCATGATGGTACGGCTTGGCGAGGTGGATGCTATGGTGGCGGGTGCGGAAAATACCACCGGGGATGTACTGCGTGCGGGTCTTGCCATCATCGGCACTATTCCGGGTCTCAAGACCGCTTCGTCTTGTTTTGTAGTTCAGACCCCGGATCCGGTTTGGGGAGTCGAAGGGGCGCTTATTTTCTCGGACTGCGCGGTGATTCCCGCTCCTACCGCGGAGCAGCTTGCAGACATTGCGGAGAGTGCGGCCCAGTCCTGCCGGGAATTCCTGGGGGCTGAACCGGTGGTGGCCCTGCTCTCATTCTCTACCAAGGGTTCTGCGGATCATGAGAACGTACAAAAGGTTCAAGCCGCTACGGAGCTGCTCAAGGCAAAGAAACCGGGCTTTGTATTTGACGGGGAACTGCAAGCCGATGCGGCCCTGGTACCTTCGGTAACCGACAAGAAGGCTCCGGGGAGCCCTGTTCGGGGTAAGGTCAATACCTTGGTCTTCCCGGACTTAGGCGCGGGGAATATTGGATACAAACTGGTGCAGCGATTGGGAAAAGCCGAAGCCTTTGGTCCCTTCCTCCAGGGTTTTGCCAAGCCCATAAGCGATTTATCCCGAGGCGCTTCGGTGGATGATATTGTGGTTACTGCAGCGGTTACCCTGTCGCGGGCAAAGTAAGGTATCAAGGCGTATAAGGGCTACCCTATGGGGATGTGCGGGGGGACGGGTCTCCTCGCATTTTTTCACTATGCCAAAAGACCCTCCAGTCCCTCGTAACGCCCACCCCAGGTACTTCCGCAGGAACGGGACCAGGGCCGACAATCGGTGGGTGGAGGCTGGCGTGGGAATGTTCTCCAGCGAAGCTGGGGGGTGTAGCGAAATGACCTAGCCAGCCGGAACATCGAGGGCCTTCAGGCCCGAAGCGCTAACAGACCTGTTAGCGCGAAGTTGGGCGTATTTCATTTCACAAATATATTTTTTATTTTTCGTAACTATTCAGTCACGGCAAGAAAGGACAAATTTTCCGGGATTCAGATGACATCTTGATATAGCACATAAGAATCTAGCCGAAGCGGCCCGAAATGCCTCATTTCAAAATGTAACCGAAGGGCTGGCTGCGCTTCGAGATTGAGAAAAAGGTAACTTTAAGCCGCCGGTTCACTGTCCGAAGAAAGCCGGGCGGCGACGGCCTCCCGCAACGCAAGAACCGCCTTGTTGACATGGTACTGAAGCCTGACCGGATTGTAAAGCCTTGAGCGTTCCGCTTTTACCCCGCAAGAGAGCGCGTCCGATTCCATGAGTCGCTGATAGAGGCTGCACGGCGCGTTATACTTTTTGAGCGCTTGGCAACCGGTTTCTATTTTGCTTTCAAGCGTCGCGGTGGGGCTTATCTGCAGCAGCTTTTCCCTGATGTCCGCCGTGATGCCAAAGGCCGGCCATAAGGCGCTGAAGGGAAGCTGCTGCCTCATAAACGGGGCCAGTAGTTGCGGACCTTCGGTCCGACCGCACGTATACCAGAAAAATGTCCAGATAAGGCGCAGGGAAGCGATGACATCGTCGGTATAGATTTTCTTGCCTGTACGGTTAGCCGGTCTCTTTTGGGGCCGGCTTGAGTTTGACCGTCCCGTCGTTAGGGTGGAGTATGACCGCTTTTGGTTCCCGCCGGTTAAGGATACGCAGGGCGTATTTCCGGTTGTATCCGGTCGTCTCTATAAATTCGTTCAGGATAGCCGCTTTCTCTTTCCGTCCGGCTTTCTGGTAGCGTGAACTCTCTCTGCTTGGCAAGCGATTTTTTATTTCATGGTTAATTCTATATTGACCTCCGATAGCTGCTGCTACCGGATAAGCTGCCTTGATGTGGGTTACATTTTTGATGAGGCCTCGCGAGTACTTGACAAGCCTCTGCTAGCATGGTATATTAAACTCAATTCTTAAACCTGGGGATGAACCTCAGGAGGCGTTTTTCCATTTGTTCATCGTATCAATCCCATGACGGGATTAAGCAGCTCTATAGCGTATAGGCTGTATGGAAATGAATTCCCCATAACACACTTTTAGAGGAGTCTCTTATGAACAGATCCTTTCTTGCAGGGGCTGCACTGCTCTTGCTTGCCGCCTATCTTCCTGCCCATGAATTCTTTATCATGCCCCAGGAGGTCAAGGACTACCGTGCCGGTGACACGGTTCAGATTAATGCCCTTTCTACCCATTATTTCACTGTTGGGGAAGAGCTGGAACCGGTAGAGGTCAATGAGGTGTACGCCGTAAAAAACGGCAGTAAAGGGAGTAATCTTCCCCTCAAGGCAAACCCCGACAAACTCTGGTATGAAACTACCTATAAATTGGCGGATAACACTCCGGTCATTCTGGTAGGCAACCGAAAAGGTAATTTCTACTGTCTTTTCACCAATGGTGATTATGCAGATGGTACCAGGGCTGCTGTGGCTGCTGCAAATCCTGGAAAAACCATTGCAACGGCGCGGTACTTTGCAAAATATTCAAAGTATTACCTCAATCCGGATTCCAGGGATACGACCTTTAATAAACCCCTGGGACACCCCATCGAAATAATCCCTATAGAGAATCCGGCAAGCTACAGGAAAGGGTTCAGGCCGAAATTCAGGGTTTTATTCAATGGACAACCTCTGGCAAATGCGGAAATTGCAGCGACCTATGATTATTACAACTACAAAACCGCCAATGCCTATGCTCAAACCCAAAAAACCGATGCAAAAGGGGAAGTGCAATTTAACATCACCGATCCTGGCATTTGGCTCGTCCGGATCAGCGATACCCGCAAATCCCAGTATCCTGATACCGACGAAGATAACAACAACGCCATCTTGGTGTTTACGGTCAAGTGAAAAGGCGCTTGCCTCTTGCCCTGCTGCTTGCTGCTGCAGGGCTCTGGTTCCCTGGGCTGCTCTTTGCCCACGGCGTTGAGGTGTATGACCTAAGCAGCAGCCCAGATAAGCTGGTGGCCACGGTACACTTTATCTACAGTACCGGTGAGCCTATGGCCTTTACCAAAATTCAGGTCTATCCCCCGTCCAACCCGGAACAGGGGATTTTGGAGAGTGTTACCGATAGAAACGGCTTATTTAGCTTTACCCCGGATGAAATCGGGGAATGGCGGGTAGAGGCTGCGGACGGTATGGGACACCAAGGGAGTATCACCCTCCAGGGTAGCGCCCCAACAACCCAGGCCCCGGAGAAAAAGGCCGACGGAAAGGTTCCCCTTCCCCTGAGGATGATCCTGGGCCTCAGTCTCATCCTGAATATTTTCGCCCTCTATAGTTTTATCCTTAAAGGTATTACTAAAAAAAGGACTAAGCAGGAGGTTTCCCATGCATATTAGTGAAGGGGTCCTCTCCGTACCGGTCCTTGCCCTCGGTTGGGGAACCGCAGTAGTAGGAATCGGTATAGGCTTAAAGAAAACCCCGCCGGAAAACCTTCCCAAAACAGCGCTGGTTTCAGGGGTCTTGTTTTTAGTATCCCTGGTCCATGTACCTTTGGGTCCTTCAAGCATCCATCTTACCTGTTTGGGACTTGCAGGTATGCTGTTGGGGTGGAGCGCGGTGCCTGCCCTCTTTGTCGCGCTGTTGCTCCAGGGGGTTTTGTTTCAGTTCGGAGGACTTGTATCCCTAGGGGCGAACACCACCATCATGGGAACCGCTGCTTTGGCGGGGTACGGTATAGGCAGGTATGGATCAGGTAAGGGACAATACCTTTTCGCTTTTGCCGGAGGATTCGTTGCGATTTTGATCGGTTCCGTACTGGTTACCCTGGCCTTGGTCTTGAGTAACCGGGATCTGACCTTGACTGCAAGTTTGATCTTTGCCGCAAACCTGCCTCTAGCAGGGGTAGAAGGACTGATATCGGTATTCATGCTTATCTTCCTTTCAAAGATGCTGCCTGATTATGTACCTAGACCGGCTGGAATTTGAAAAAGACCCTTTGCAGGGTTTTGATCCCCGATGTCGGATAGGGGCAGCGGTTTGTCTCATCCTCCTTGTCCTTACCTTGACCAATCCCTTTATAGGGGGGGCTATCATGCTGGGAGCAGTGGTCCCCTTCTTGAAGGAAAAAAGGGAAATGAGGAAACTGGGGCTGAGGCTTATACCGGTAAACCTCTTTACCCTCATCTTGTGGTTGAGCCTTCCCCTGAATGGGCTGTGGTTTCATTTCAATGGGGCAGGAGGAGGAGGTATTTCTGAGAGCCTATCTCGGTCATTGCTCTATACCTTACGAATCAACGCCGCTGCCCTTCTCTACATGGTCCTCATCATTCCCCTCGGAATTGGAGGGTTGGCCAATGGGTTGATGAAGCTCAAGGTACCGGCTACCTTGGTTTCTTTACTGCTCTTAACCTACCGATATATCTTTGTGCTGTACCACGGGCTTTTTGTTTCGGTGCTGGCTATGCGGCTCCGCAGGCCCCGGCAAAATATCCTTGAGCAGTGGCGTTCCTATACCGCAGTTTTTGCGTCTACCCTGGTAAAGGCCCTCTTGAGGGCACAAAAAATCGGAAATATCATGAAGGTCCGGGGCTTTACCGGTGTTTTGCCGGTAACCAAGGTCTTTATCTGGAGGCTGCAGGATACCCTGTTCCTAGGGGCCTGTATCATCCTGAGCCCGAGCCTCTGGATTTTGGATAGGGTATGGAACTTTTAAGTGTAGATCATCTGTGCCATACCTATGATAACCAGATCCCTTCACTCAGGGATGTTAGTTTCTCTGTAGAAGCAGGGGATCGGGTGGGTATTGCCGGGGCCAATGGTTCGGGAAAATCCACCCTCCTGGAACTCATTGCCGGGTGTATGAAACCTTCGTCCGGGAATATACTGATTAAGGGTACCCCGGTGGGGGATACTACCCAAGGAGTCCGGAGCAGGGCGGGTATGGTTTTTCAGGAGCCGGATAATCAGCTTTTTATGCCTACCCTGTGGGAGGATGTGGCCTTTGGGGTGATGCACACCGGGGTCTCCCCTCAACAGGGACGGGAACAGGCCCTTAAGGCCCTCAGGGCAGTGGAAGCAGAACACCTGGCAGACCGGCCTCCCTATAAACTTTCCGGCGGAGAGAAACAGCGGGCGGCCATTGCTTCAGTACTTATCATGGAGCCTGCCTTGGTGCTGCTGGATGAGCCTACCGCATCTTTGGATCCAAGGGCGCGAAAACACCTCATCCGTCTCTTGAAAACCCTGGATTGTACCCTCCTTATTGCCGGTCATGACTTAGATATGATGCTGGATATGGGTGGTAGGGTGATCTTCCTCCATGAAGGTCGGATTGCAGCTCAAAGTAAAATCCCCGGTTTGCTCGAAGATCACGCCTTTTTGCAGCGTATCGGCTTGGAATTGCCCTTAAGCCTGACCCATACTAACCAGGAGGAATCTACCCCTGAAAATTCATAGTGTAAATCAAGGGATCCTCAAAAATAGTTTGCACCTATTCATAAGCCTTTCCATAGTCTTTTAGTTCCGTATACATCTTGGCACCAATAGGGTGTCCACAATTCATAGGGAAAATAATCCCCAAACCAGAATTTCAAATGCTACACGCCGGTTAAAAGATCTCGTATCATAACATAGGTAGCTGCATCGTTATAATCTATAGATTTTTCCGTTAACCATACCGAAAGATCCGCGTCATAACGCCTCAGTTGTTTAAGGACCTCTTTGAGCACCGCCGGATCATACAGCGCAGAGGAGTACATAATTCCTGGTATGCCGCTTTTATCAACGATAGATATATCAAAAAAACATCATATATAATTGGTAATACTCAAGGCAATCTATCCGCCTGCGATGGGGTAACCATCTCGGTGTATTGGATATACCCTGCCATTCCTCAGAGACAAGCATCTCCTTATTTTCTTTATAGTCCCAGGGGTAAAAAAGTAAGGGAGGTGATCCACAAAGTATGATGGGGGTCTCAAACGAAGCCATAGTTGCTCTAAAAGTAAGCCATATCAAACGCTTTCCAATGATTAAATAGTTTTTAGAGAAACAACACGTCCTCCGCGAAGACTGAAAAACACCATCCCCCTCATCCGTCGCTAGCCGAGCAGAGCTTATCCCCAGTCGTTTTATCCGCTTGCTCGCCGTCTTCATCCCATTTCCCCCATGGTAATGCGGTTTGCCGTTGCCTTCTCTCCCGTTTCGAGGTATCCTGTTGCTCTGGCAAGGGGGGCACTGCATTTCTATGGTGGTGAGCATTACTTCATACTACTTCTTTGTGTCCCTGTTGTCTTTACCTCTTTATCATACGTTGTAGATCACCACCAAAGTAAGATTACCTCTCTTGGTAAATCTTCGTCAGAATATACCGGGTCGCCATCTTTTCCGCCTTCACCAAGGATATATTTTGATTTACGAATAATAGACTTGTTTAATAACATCAAGGATGCTATAATAACAGCATGAAAAAGGAACAAGAGGTAGTGGATGCCAAAGCAGCTCTTTTTAACCGGCGGTACGGGGTGAAACTTGCTCTCTTTGAAAAGATGCGGTCGATTCTCCAAAGGGAATAAGATGCGTTGCACCCAAAAGGCGGCAATGACGGTCGAAGACAAATGGTCTATTACCCTGAAATACCTGCGGGAGTAGCGGATCATGGACAGTATCGAGGCGGAATAGGGCGTCTGCAAGG
>JAITJS010000048.1 GCA_031278815.1 Treponema sp. | reverse complement strand
TGAGTTCGATTTTGATGTGCTTCCCGCTCATTATGATTTCACCTCATCGTATAAGATGATTCCATAATAATACAGGATGAATTATTTGTATAGTTTTAATTGACACAATGTACTAGTATCTTGCGTCAACTAAAAACTGTGATATAATAGATTCATCCAAAAGAAAGGATGGGTTAAGATATGCGAATGAAAAAATATGTCATAGAACTCACCGATGACGAATGAAACATATTGCGGCAAACCGTAAAAAGCGGAACACATACAGCGCGAAGTATAACCTGCGCAAATATTCTGCTGAATTTGGACGAGAAACGCGAGCAGACGGAGGTCGCGAAAATAATAGCGCTCTGCCGCGGGGCGGGCACGATGGACATTGCGGTTGTTTGAAGAGAAGGTAGTTGAATGGGGAATAGCGGAGGCACTATCAGACAACACGATCAACCGCCTTTTAAAAAACACCGTTTAAGCCTCACCGACATAAGTGTTGGTGTATCCCGCCGGCGCATAACGGCGCGTTTGTAGCTGCGATGGGAGCTGTGTTGGATGTCTAGCATCGCCCGTATGCTGCCAAGTATCCGGTAATTTGTATAGACGAAAAACCGTATCAACTGTTGGGCGAAAGGAGCGCCCCGGTTCCGATGAAACTCGGCAAGGAAAGACGCGAAGACAGCGAATATGTTCGTGGAGGACAGTGCGGTATTTTTGTATTTGTGGAATCGCTTACCGGATGGGGTCATGTATCGGCCCAGGAACGACGAACCAAAATCGACGGGGCGCATCAAATCGATGAACTGCTGACGGTCCGGTTCCTCCATGCAAAAAAGGTGGGTTTGGTCTCGGACAATCTGAACACGCCTATGATTTCATCGCGGTATGAGGCGTTTTCACCGGAAAAAGCGAGAGCCCTTGCCAAACGACTTGAAATGCACCATACCCCGAAACACGGAAGTTGGTTGGAGATTGCCGAGATTGAGATCAACATGATGACGACGCAGTGTCTGAACCGCCGCATTGATACCATTGAAACCGTGCGGGATGAACTGATCGTTTGGGAAAAGGACAGGAACAAGGCGCCAAAGACGATTGACTGGCAATTTTCCACTGATGATGCAAGAATCAAACTGAAGAGATTATATCCTAATATTTAGTTGACGCATAACACTACTATATGCGAATATTTTTCAAGAACTTTTATGTATAATTTTTTGTACACTTTACACATTTTTGCCCATGTCGCATAACGTGCCGCCCAAACGTGCCGGAGGTGAGCCGTGGGAAGGAGCGTAGCGACTGACCTAGGCGAACGGAGACCGAGGGCCTTTAGGCCCGAAGCGTAAACAGTCCTGTTGTCTCTTTATTTGCTATTTCTTTTCCATATGTTTCTAAAAATAATTTTGTTTCTTCATTCATTTCTGATTGTGGTTTGTTTTTTATGTTTTTAACAGATTTCTCAAAATCTTTGTATTGAGAAGAACGAAGACATTCCAATGCTTTATTGACGAAAGCGCGGAGGTCTTCAGAGTCGATAGGTTCTGTTGAATAATCCATATATTTCTCCTTTTTTGAAATTTATCATTTTATTATTTATTTGTCAAGTTTTTAAATCCATATATTCAGTCAAATTAGCCCCCATTGCATATAACACATCCTAAACGCGGACGAGACTATCGGGTCTTACTGGTTTGATAAGTACGGCAACAAAACTGTAAATGTAACCCTTACAGGCGGCGCGGCGGAACGGACGGTCAGCCTGTGACCAGAATTCCAAGGGAGTGCTCTTTGGCGTGAAAAGCGGCGTATGCATCGGTTAATGCATACATATCCTCCACCGAGACCTTAATCCCCTCAATCGGTGTATCCGTAGCCTGTGCGCGGACCGTCCCTCGAATCGGCGTATCCAGCCCTATGGCTTGAGGAGTTCCATAACAGGCCTGAAATACCAAGGATACCGGGTCAGACCTAAACTGGTGTACACCTTTCGTAGTAGTTTACGGTTCCTTTCTTTTATGCTGTTTAGCATAATACCCATACTTTCCTCCTCATACCACGAGCAAGATACCGCTAGGATTGAACCCTGGTTAGGGTCTGTAAAAACTGGTCGATGGCGGCAACCGTACCTGCACTCACACAAGGGAGAGGACTTCCCCCCTCCTTCCATAAACTGGTAAGCACCGTGCCCGGACCGGTTTCCAGTACTCCCTCAATGCCATTTTGAGCAGCGATGGCCCGTTCTTCATCGAGCCAACGGACCGGTTTCGTTATCTGTTCTAAGGCCCGTTGTTTTGCCTCGGCCCCGGTACTGAGCACCGCTCCGGACACATTGGAATAGCAGGGGATTACCGGATCCCTAAAGGTTACGGATTCGAGCGCCGGCTGAAACTGTTCCGCCGCATCTGCTATCAGGGGGGAGTGAAAGGGACCTGCCACCGCAAGGCGGATGACCCGTTTAGCCCCTGCATCCTTAAACCTGCTTACTGCTATGGCCAGAGCTTCGCTGGTCCCAGCCACTACGGTCTGCCTTGGGGAATTGATATTAGCCGCGTACAGACCGGATACACCTTCGGCCCTCCATGCGGCGATCAGGGACGCTACCTGTTCAGGGGTAAGCCCAATCACCGCAGCCATACCCGGAGCCGTAGCTCCGCTCCCCAGGCGATCCGCCGACTCCTGCATCGCCTTCCCCCGGGCCGTAACCAGCCGGAAACAGTCCTCTGGGGAGATGACCCCTGCGGTAACCAAGGCTGCGTATTCTCCCAGGCTGAACCCCGCAGCCCCTGCAGCCTGGAAACCTTGTGTTGCCAGGTAAGTGACAGCGCTGAGATTAGCCAGGGTGATGGCCGGTTGAGAAACATCGGTCCGTTTCAAGGTCTCCCCATCTGCATGCACGAGCAAGCCATACATGTCTTGACCGGTACTGTCTGAAGCACGCTCAAAGAGCTGCCGGACTTCCTCATCCCGCTCCCAGAAATCCAAGGCCATACCCTGATACTGGGCCCCTTGTCCGGGAAAGAGCAACACAAAGGGGTGGGTGGGGGTACTACCAGACAATGATATTCCCTCCAGAGGTTAAACCTGCACCAAAGCCGACGGTCATGATGATATCCCCCTTTTGCAGTTTCCCTCCCCGATTGAGTTCGTCCAGGGCAATAGGAATCGACGCAGCAGAGGTATTGGCGTATTCTTCCAGGTTAAGAAAGAACCGTTCTTCTGGTATGCCCATCCGTTTCCCTGCGGCTGCCAGGATCCGACGGTTGGCCTGGTGGGGTATGATCCACTGAACCTCATCAATGGTGAGGTTTGTTTCAACCAGGATCTTTTCTATGGTTTCGGTTACTGCTTTAACCGCAAAATTATAAACCGCTTGCCCATTCATCTCAATAATAGGAGGCATGCTGAGGGAAGCTCCTGCTTTAAAGGCATGACGGGAACCTCCCTGCCGTATGATGATGTGCTGTGCACCGGAACCATCTGCCTCCAGGATGGTCCCCAAGAGCCCCCGCCTGTTCGGAACATCCCTGGTCTTTTCAAGCAGCACTGCCCCGGCTCCATCTCCAAAGAGGACACAGCTTTTCCGATCCTGCCAGTCAATGAAGCGGGATAAAATCTCTGAACCAATAACCAAGGCCCGTTTCCGGGAGGGAGTATGGGTCAGGAGAGCAGCCGCGGTTTCAATTCCATAAATAAACCCTGTACAACCTGCGCTAATATCCATGGCAAAGGCATTGCGGGCCCCCAGTTTATCCTGGACAATGCAAGCAGTGGAAGGACATCCATGATAATCCGGTGTGGCCGTACCAAGGATGATCATATCCACGGTGAGGGCCGCTTCTGCTAGGGTTTGCTCTGGAGTCCCCTCCTGGGTGATGGCCATAGCTAAGGCTTGCCGAGCCGCTTCCAGGGCTAAATCACTGCACGCGGTGGCTTCATCCGCGATATGCCGGGCCTTGATGCCCGTATGGGATTGAATCCACTCATCATTGGTATCGAGGGTTTTCGCCAGATCATCATTGGAAAGCCGTTTGGATGGAATGGCCCTTCCGGTGGCTCTGATCTCGATTGCCATAGTATTCTCCTTCAATGACAACATAATCAATTTCGTCAATATCCATTATTGACACCAATCTAGTAAATGTCAAGGTTATCGTTATTGAACTGAGATAATAAGGCCCTTTTTACAGTTATAAAAACCTGTTTGATACGGTTGATTGCGGGGATGTATCAGATATACTATATATAGTAGTATTGCACATCCGATTACTTTGTAGATACATAGCAACGCGAGAAGGAGGAGCATATTATGGAAGTAAAGGAACCTACTATGGGATTGACCTTTGAGCAGGTATGGGCAATGTTTCAGGAGACTGACCGTAAGTTTCAGGAGATGATTAAAGAAACTGATCGGAAGTTTCAGGAAATGATCAAAGAAAGTGACCGGAAGTTTCAAGAGATGATCAAAGAAAGTGACCGGAAGTTTCAGGAGATGATCAAAGAAAGTGACCGGAAGTTTCAGGAGATAGTTAAAGAAACCAACCAGCAAATCAAGGAGACCAATAGAGCAATAGGAAAGCTGAGCAATCGATTCGGAGAACTGGTAGAACACCTTGTATCCCCTCACATGAAAGAAAAGTTCAACGCCCTCATAGCAGGGTATAGGTTTACTCAAACACAAACAAAGGTCTGCTATGCAGACCATAGGGGTAGAACCATAGCTGAGGTGGATGTATTACTTCAGAACGGCGAGTATGTACTGGCAGTAGAAGTAAAGTCCAATCCGACCAGTGATGATGTGGACGAGCATGTTATGCAGATGGGCAAGGTGCGTGGATATGCGGATGAGCATAATGACCACCGGAAATACCTAGGGGCTATAGCCGGAGCAATTATGAGCGAATCAATGCGGGTCTATGCGTTTAAGCAGGGTTTCTATGTGCTAGAACAGACCGGGGACACGGTAAGCATCACTGCACCGCCTGCGTCTTGGCAGGCAAAGATATGGTAAGGTGGCTAGTGCCTCGCAAAAGCCGCTTGGTTTTGTGAGATTTTTAATCACAGACCGGATAGGGGCAATGGTGGATTGCGGGTTTCCGGTCATTGCCCTCATCCCTAGTTTCCTGTATCATACCACGTATGAAAGCAATCGGCATTAACGGCAGCCCACGCAAGGGCTGGAATACGGACCTTATGGTACAGGAAGCGTTGAAAGGCGCAGCTTCAAAAGGCGCGGAAACAGAACTCATTCACCTCTACGACCTTACCTTCAAAGGCTGTGTAAGCTGTTTTGAATGTAAACGTAAAGACGGCCCTAGCCTGGGACATTGCGCGCATCAAGATGACCTTACAGGGGTACTGAAAAAAGGAGTCTTGTGCGATCTCCTCATACTGGGTTCGCCCATCTATCTGGGGGAGGTAACCGCGGGGATGCGAGCTTTTATCGAACGCTTTACATTTCAGTACATCACCTATCGCAAGGACGGCTCAACCTTCAACCAACGACGCATCCCCACTGGTTTTATTTATACGATGAATGTTAGTGAAGAGCTACTCACCAAGATAGGCTATGATAACAAATTCAAATTCTACGAAGACCGCTTTAATCAGATTATAGGGCCAAGCAAAACGGTTTATGCCACAGAAACCTGGCAGACCAGAGATTACTCAAAATACGAGATGAGCATGTTCGATGAAGCGGAGCGTAAGCAAAGGCACGAGACCGTTTTTCCCGTTGACCTTAAACGGGCGTTTGATATGGCTGCATCCCTGGTATAGATACTGCTATCTTTGATGACCAAACTAAAAGAATGGTTTAAAAAGATTTCTCAACCGGATCAAAGAGCGGGACAAAGGGAGAATACCCTGAACAGGGGATAGGCCAAGACCCGGAATTGAAAGGACATTTTCGGCATTCGCGTCGTGAAAGGAAGGAGGAGCAAAAGACCAGAGGGGACAGATACCAGAGCGAAAACTCATAGACCAACGGTCGGCAATCGTGGAAGAGAAGATTCGTGCGGGGGGGATTGAGAGGGAGATACCATAGCAGGATTGCGCTACCAGGAAACCTATCGGTGGCCTCTGCGTGGCAGGGAGTGATTGCCTTATACCTTGCAGATCTACTTTGACTTTTCCGCATATTCGGATATGGCAATCGGCCTGGGGGAGGATTTTTGGGTTTCATTTTTTGGAGAATTCCAAGTACCCCTATATGGCGAAATCCATTACCGATTTTTGGCATCGGTGGCACATCTCCTTAAGCACTTGGTTCAGGGATTATGTATACATCCCGATGGGAGGGAACCGGATATCAACGGGAAGACTGGCTTTTAACCGGACTATGGCACGGGGCAAACTGTACCTTTGTGGTACTATTTTTCAAATGGAAAAGGGATCCTCCTCGTAGGTGGATCTCCTTAGATACTCCCATCCTGCCGCTGGCTAAGCAGAAAATCGGCGTTCCTACCACGGTATATCAAGGGGTTTCAGCTCTTGGATTGGGCGTGTTGTTCTGTTTGGTCGTGCTCCTTTGTATTAAATCGACTTATAATCCCTTTATTTATTTCAATTTTTAATGGAAGTATGCCATGACACAGAAACAAGTGGTGCGGGCTTGTGTGGGAGTGCTGTTCCTGTTTATGGGAAGTAGTTTCCTGCGGTTTCTCACCTTAAACATTTTCATAGAACCATTACATATCCATAACGCATTCACTAGGATCGTATTTTTTGACAGACCCACCTTAGAAACCGATATAATCCCCGTTAATGTTGACTGGACCACGGTCTATCCTTTTACTACTGCCGGGGATACTATTACCAACCAGTCCTCGAAGATGAAATAGCGGATTACCGACATTGAGAAAAAAATTGAAATATACACCCAGGATAATCTTACAAATCGGGTCATGTTTGTAGAACTGGCGGTACTGTACGAAAAGACCATCGGATGGAATATATTATCGGGAGATGTGGTTGATTTAGGAGCAGGATACTTCACCGAAGTGGTTAAGAAAAATGACCGTAATCTTGCATCGGTGTTTTATGCATTCCATGATTTTCTGCACGATTTAGGGATTGATCTCCTCTATGTTCAAAGACCCCATAAGATTGCTCCCCAGGACGGCATAAGCGGCATCCTGGATTTTTTCAATGAAAACGACGACGACCTCTTAACTGCCTTATCGGTAAAACAGATTCTCTATCTGGATCTACGGAAAAACATCCGGGAAGAAACCCTGGATCATCGCCGCTTGTTTTATAAGACCGATCATCATTGGAAGGCAGAAACCGGATTATGGGCAAGTCGCATACTTATGAACCATCTCAATGAACCCTATTGATTTACCTTTGATGTGGATCTGGTCAACCCTGAACAATACCGCTACACCTTCTATAAGGATTGGTTTCTTGGTTCTCTGGGTAAAAAAGTTACCTTACGACAAACACCGGCAGAAGATTTTACCCTCATCGCTCCCCAGTTTGATAAGGATTCATAATAATCGTATCCATAATGGCAAGAAAATACTCTTGATTAAAGATTCTTTTGCCAATGTGGTTTCTCCTTTTTTAAGTATGGGAGTAGGAGATCTGCATATCTTGGATTTGCGGTATTTTAACGGTAGTATAAGGACCTATATCGAGAAAAATCGCCCTGCTATGGTCATTGTGATGTATCATCCCTCGGTTCTTTCTTATACCAAACACGAAAAGATGTTTGATTTCAGATGAAAAAATAAAAAATAGCTTTCAACGACACGCCGTTTGATTCCATGGTGCAGGACGTAACCGTCCGCCCCTTGGTGTCCCGTGTTGCATATCAGGGAAATACCGGGTATCCTAGACCTAAAGGAACTTAAATAACATGAAACCCTATACATACGGGGTGTGGCTGGGACTTATCGCGCTGGGTATGGCGGTCTTACCGGGATGTCCCCCGCTGGATACATCCTCCACTCCGACTCCAAGGCCAGACTCCGGCCTACACATCATCATCCCCAAGGTGAATTCCCAGACAGTCTATGAAGGTGAACCGGTACAGAAGATTAGCTTTACCGAAGACATAAAGGATGTAACCCTTACCCAGGTGCAAGGGCACAGCCTGTTTCTCATCAAGGTAAATGCCTCGCCAAACCGGGTAAGCGCCGATAAGACCGGGTACGGGTATCCCCTGGAAGGGTTTCCAAGTCAGGCAGTGGGTAGTGTTCCCCAGGGAGTGCTGCCCCTTAAAACCCTCCAGGAAAGCGGCCGGTTTACCTTAGGAAATCAAACCATTACCCGTTATGATCATCCCGCGGCTCAGGCATTTGCCCGCAATCCCCCTCCTTTGGGGGTCAAAGCGTTCGGTCCCCAGGAAACCCGGTACGGCGAGGTACCGGTGCCGCTTTTTACTGCTGCTTCCCTGGGGGCTACCAGAGACTTTTGGGTAGAAGATACCAATAGTAACTGGATCCAAATCCCCGCGGTTTTGCAGGTTATATCGGACCATAGCAAGATATGGGTGGCCACTGCAAATTACAGTGACTCTTCCGCCTACAATAAGCAGGATAATAAGCTGACCCGTATCCAAGTCAAGGCAATGGCGGAAAAGTTTGACCAGATCTATCAGTATGAAACCCCCCTGTTCGGCTATGAGTATGGAGGGGGCCTTCCCAGCACAGACCCAAACTACGGGGGAGTTGATGGGGACCCGGCGGTGCATATCCTGGTGTATGATATTGACGATGATTATAGTAGTTCCCAATCGAGCGGGGTCTTTGGGTTTTTCTGGGCAAAAGATTGGTATGATCAGGCAGCCCTAGATAGCTTCCAGCCAACGCTGAAAACAAACCAGGGAGAACTCTTCTACCTTGATGCATTCTTTGCAGATGCCTACCCGCAGGCCATTTATTCAACCCTGGCCCATGAATTTCAGCACATGATCCACTTCAATACAAAAAAACTCCAACGGGATCAGCCCTCTGAAACCTGGTACGATGAAATGCTTTCCCTGCTGGCAGAGGACGTGATTGCTCCGAAGATCGGGGTTCTAGCAAACAATGAGCACCATCCTATTTCGAGCAGAATTCCCATGTTTCTTGATAGGTATAATGCCACGGCGCTAACCGACTGGCTTTCAGGGGAAGAGGCATTGATTTCCTATGCCAATATCTATGCCTTCGGCGCCTACCTGGCCCGAAATTACGGCGGGGCGACTCTTATCAAAGCCATCATGGAGAACAATACAAGCAATCTCAGTTCCCTCAACGAGGCGCTTTTGGCAAGCGCTGATGTTTCGTTTACCCAAGCCTTAAGCCGGTACGGCGAAGCCTTTATCTACAGCGGTACCCATAAGCCTGGAGGAACCCTTTCTTTTGATACTACCGTAACGAAGGAGGTAAACCAGCATACCTACACCTTCACGGGTTTTGATCTGTGGACCATACACGATGCTTTGAGAGGATATGACCCTATCCCGTATAACTACACCGGGCCGTTAATATGGGATGGGAACTATCGCTTTGCTATGCCCGGCTATTCGGTAATTGTCCAATCCCTGGATGAGTGGCAGCAGGTAAGTACCGATACGGTACAGATTCGGTTCCAGAAACCGGCGGATGCTCATATTGACTTGTACCTTATGATACGGTAGTCATGGATCAGCAGGTATGGAGGAGAAAGGCAGGGGAGTTGCTCATGGTTTGTCTTCTGGCTATGGGTATGGCGGCCACTACGCAAACCATACGGTGTCGGGTGGAAGTATACGGGAGCGAGCCTCACACCTACGTGGGCATCCGCAACGAAGAGGATACTAAGGTATACGCGGTGTATCCCCCGGAGCAAGAAGCGAAGCTGCGGATGCTGCAAGGAGAGCGGCTTGAAATGACCCTGCGTTTTCTTGAGAAACCCCAAGGCTACGGCAGTCTTTTCCTTAAAGACGGTACGGTACGACCAGTTTCCTGGATTATCTTAGAGGAGAGCCCAGAAGCCCCCCAAAAAAATGCTTTTTAGTAACCTTGCCGCTTATCTACCAGATTGCGTAGCGGCTCTCCCCGGATATACCGACCCAGGTTATCCAAGGCGATTTCCATAGCCAAGGCATTATAATCCGGGTGCAACCCTGCATAGTGACTGGTGAGGATAACATTATCCAAATCCCACAGGGGAGAATCCGTGGGTAAAGGCTCGATCTCGGTAACATCCAAAAGAGCGCCGGCAATGCGTTTTGTTTGTAGGGCTTCAACCAGGGCTTTTTCATCGGTGGTAGGTCCTCGGCCTACGTTGACATAGAGACCGGTCCCCTTCATAGCCCCCAGTTCCACAGCCCCCATGATATGACCCGTCTCCGGGGTGTAAGGGAGTAGGTTCACCACCACGTCTGCTTCAGGCAGCACTGCGCGTAAGTCCTGGATGGACTGAATCCGTATATCCCCCGGCGCTCCGGCAGCTTCAGGAACCGAACGGCGCAGGGCAATAACCTGCATCCCAAAGGCCAGGGCAACCTGGGCGACCCCTTTCCCTATGGCTCCATAGCCCAGGATGAGCATGGTTTTTCCCCTGAGCACTGCGGTTTCTTCAGCCGTAACATACAGCCACTGATGTCGGCTTTGCGCGGCAAAAACCGCAGAGAAACGCCGGTTCCAGGCCAAGAGCAACCCAAAAATATGCTCTGTTAAGGACTGGACGTGTATACCCGAGGTCGATGTTAAGGTGAAAGGCCGCTCCTTTAATACAGGGTATTGCTGCAGCCCGTCTGCTCCGGCAGACCAGAGCTGTACCCATCTGAGGTGAGGCATACGAGCGAGCAAATGCCAAGGCACAAAACCCATGAGGATTTCTACGGTAGTAAGGTCCTGTTCCAGGGTCCTCGTATCCGTTCTAATCCGCACTTCCCGGCCATCTCCTGCCTCTTGGAGCTGTTTTTCTATATCCAGCGGTACCCGATCCGCCGGCAACGTAACCAAGATAATTCCTTTATAGTGATCCATAGGTTTACCATAGTGTACGCTGACGTTCAAGGGCAAGAGCGGTTCCAAAGAGATAAAAAATATGACGCGCCGCGCAACCCCTATCAGCGGCTCATGGAGTCGGACGCGCTCTCTTCCGGGGTAAAAGCGGAACTCTCCAGGCTTTACGGGCTTTACAATCCGGTCAGGCTTCAGCACCATGTCAACAAGGCTGTCCTCATGTTGCAGGAGGCCGTCGCCGCCCGGCTTCCTTCGGGCAGTGAGCCGGCGACTTAAAGTTACCTTTTTCTCAATGAGTTATCCAGTCCTTCGGTTACATTCTTATGTGCTATATCAAGATGTCATCTGAATCCCGGAAAATTTATCCTTATCTTACCGCGACTGAATAGTTACGAACATTTTTTTACAATGTATGTATCAGGTTATTTATACTAAGTCTATATAGTACAGAGACTTAAAGCCACTTAACGGGTCTTGAAGGATATGGTTGATTTTCTCGCATTCGCTCTCGATTTCTCGCATTTTTTTACAGAGACTTTGTCGGCCTTTTATCAATAAATCCTTATCATATATAGACTTATTACGAATTGGGGTATTCCGTGCAATTCCTATTTTCCATGACACCCCATAGCGGAAAGGCGTACCCGCTTCTATGAGCTTTGGGTATTAAAAGAATGTATCTTCAAAACCCTAGGTCTGAGGGTAGACCGTATCAAACACAGCCCGAGCTTTATCCATAAGCATATCCTCAGGCATGAACTCGTCTGCCCAGATCCAAGCTCTCGCGGTAACCCTGATCGTATTGTGATCTTGTACCTCTATGAGCTGGGGAAGTTTCCTGAAGAACGGTATATGCTTGTCCTTGCCTAAGAACAGAACCCCCGGACAACGGGTACGGCCTTAAAGAAAAGGGAGAGCCTCAGATATACTGGTTTTCTCAAGAATTGCTTCCCCTCTAGAACAGGGCGTTCATACAGGTCCTGGTACACGACCGTGGGGCGTAAGGGGATGGTCTTGGGACTGCGGGGATCGGCTTCCCGTGAGTACCAGATCAGCAGCAAGCCCCTCATTATGGAAGGGATATACTCAGCCTCTTTTTGAAACGACCTTTAAAGACAAGGCTAGCGGCTCTTGGCCTGGCGCTGTTTAGCCTCGGTAAAGTCTGCTTGTGCCCTTTCACGGTTACCCTGCTGATTATAGGCATCTCCCCGGCTGTAATACGCCCGTGCATCAATAGGATCCAGCTCTATGGCTTTTGAAAAGTCCTCAATAGCCAGCTCATATTCGCCTTTCTGATAATAGGCCTTTCCTCGGTGATAATAGGCCCGTACATCCTTGGCATCGATCTCAAGCGCCTTGTCGTAGTCTACTAAGGCCCTATCATGCTGGTCCATATGCGCATAGGTCATACCCCGGGTAATATAGGCAGGCCCAAACAGCGGATCCAGCGTGATGGCCTGGGTACAGTCTTTGAGGGCTTGGTCATACTGGTCGATGGCATTATACGCTGCACCCCGGTTAGCATAGGCAGGAGCATACTGGGCATCCAGCGTGATGGCCTGGGTACAGTCCTTGAGGGCCTGGTCATACTGGTCGATGGCATTATACGCCGCACCCCGGTTAGCATAGGCAGGAGCATACTGGGCATCCAGCGTGATGGCCTGGGTACAGTCCTTGAGGGCCTGGTCATACTGGTCGATAGCATTATACGCTGCACCCCGGTTAGCATAGGCAGCCACATAGGCCGGGTCGAGTTTAAGCGCAATGGTGAAATCCTGGATGGCCGCTTTATACTCGCCGGTGTGCGTATAGACCAATCCGCGATGGTTATACACCGATGCATTCTCAGGGTCCAGGCGTATTGCCTCGGTAAAATCCTGAATGGCCGCTTTATCGTTGCCAGTACAGGTATAGGCAATCCCTCGGTTCGTATAGGCCACCGTATCTTTGGATACCAGGCGTATTGCCTCGGTGAAGTCCTGGATAGCCGCTTTATACTCACCGGCATTGTTATACGCCATACCACGATTAGTATAAGCCGCAGCATAGGAAGGATCGTAGCCGAGGGCAGTGGTGTAGTTCCATACCGCCTGCTTATAATCCCCTTGGCGATTGTAGATAATACCTCGGTTATTATAAACAAAGATACACTGGGGGTTGATCGCTATGGCTTTGGAGAAGTCATGGAGAGCCAGATCATACTTACCCATGATTGCATAAGCAATTCCCCGGCTTATATATGCCATTATGTCCTGAGCATCGAGGCGTATGGCCTCGGTACAGTCTTGGATAGCTCGATCATACTCACCTTTGCAGTTATACACCACTGATCGCTTAGTATACACCCGGGTGTAGTTGATATCGAGCCTTATGACCATAGTGAAGTCTTCTATAGCCTTGGTATACTCCTCAGTACGGCTATAGGCAATACCGCGCTTATAATACGCCCTTGTATCCTTGGGGTTGCGCTGTATCGCCGTGGTCCAATGATGTATGACCACGGAATAATCCTGTTCGGGGTGCGTCTTCATACGAGTACCTCGCTTTACGCAATTCCTGTACACCCCTGCTGCGTGAGATGAGGGGTATGAAGCAATAAAAAAAAAGTGATTAGAACCAAAACGTATCCCCAGACAGCAAGCCCTACCCAATGAGAATCTGCTGTTTTCATAAGTATACTATACTATCTCTATGCGAAGATAAACAAGTGAAGGTATGAAAAACCAGCTATCGGCTCCTCTGGAACGGTCCATAGCCAGCTCAAGAATTTGAAAAAATACCAAACCCTCGAAATGCCAACCAGACTAGAAAGCTCCCTGCCTTGACTACAAGCCTAGGGACAAAAAGAGCTATGTGGGGGCAATAGCCGAGGCAAAGTTCACCCGGTAAAACAAGATGGGAAAACCCTTCCGCCTGACCGCAAAGCGGGTCTATCGAAGGGGATTGCCGTTCTCTTTATAAATCAGTGAAATCCGGGTAGTAGTCTGTGGAAAAGGGTATTGATGCTGCGGGGGAAATGGGGGTATGATGAGTCATAAGCATTGATGATGGCAACAGGGCAAGAAGCGGGAATGTAGGGGAACTTTGCGG
>JAITJS010000127.1 GCA_031278815.1 Treponema sp. | reverse complement strand
CTATCGCCGCCTATGGGGACCCTCATGTTTGTTACCTGCGGTATCACCAATTGCAAGATCGGCACCTTTATCCGGGAAGCCGTGCCGTTTTATATTATGCTGGCGATTTGCCTCTTGCTGCTCACCTTTGTCCCCTTCTTCTCCCTGACATTGGTCAACTTGGTGTGGGGGCTATAGACCCTTTTCCGTTTTAGCTGCAGCCTTTGGCATTAAACCGGAGTTCCGTATGCCAAAGGCTTGATAAGGGAAGCTGCTAACCAGAGCTTAACTACAGCCGGTGGTTCCTCCACAGGTGTCGCACTTCATACAGGTACCGTTCCGTATCAAGGTAAAAGAACCGCAGGCAGGGCAAGGGTCTCCTTCATAGCCCTTGATCCGAGCCTGAAGCTGCATCGCAGGGTTACCTACTGTATCCCGTTTCGATTCTCCCGGTACGGATGGGGCTCCCTGGTTTTCCGTGCTCGTAGCCAGGAGGTCTTCGGGTTTTATCTGCCCCAAGTCGTTGCGTTTCAGGTAGCTTATGGCCAGGTCTCGGAAGATGTAGTCCAGTACGCTGGTGGCCATCTTCACGTAGGTATGGCCTTGGACCAACCCATTGGGCTCAAAACGACTGAAAGTGAAGGCGTCCACATATTCTTCCAGGGGGACCCCGTATTGCAGCCCCAAGGATACCGCAATGGCAAAGCTATTAAGGAGACTGCGAAACGCGGCCCCTTCCTTGTGCATATCCAAAAATATTTCCCCCAGGCTGCCGTCATCGTATTCCCCGGTACGAATGAAGATGGAGTGGCCGCCGATCTTGGCCTTCTGGGTATACCCGGTCCGGCGGTTCGGCAGACTCTTGCGCAGTCCCCGGATTGAGGTTTTACATCCTTCTCCAGAACGCGAGGGGGTCTTCAAGGTCCGCTCCAATGCCAGGATAGTATCTGCCAGGGGATCCGTACCCGGGGCAAAGGAGGAGAGGGGTTGAGACAGTTTGGAACCGTCCCGGTACAGGGCCACTGCTTTAAGGCAGCTCTTCCACGCGAGCATATACGCGCCTTTCACATCCTCAAAGTCGGCGCTGTTAGGCATATTGATGGTCTTGCTGATGGCCCCGGAAATAAAGGGCTGCACTGCGGCCATCATGCCGATGTGGGCGGTCCAGGGTATGGAACGCTTCCCCTTTTTACCCGAAGGAGTGGCGGTATCGAATACCCGATAGTGCTCTTTCCGTAAGCCCGGCGCACCCTCAAGGCCCATGGTACCGCAGGTATAGAGTTCCGCTTCTTCAATCTCCTCATCGGTAAAGCCCAGATGCTTCAAGAGGCTAAACCCAGGCAGAGCCCAGGTCGCTTCAGGAATCTTGAGGGTCTTTTCTATAAAGTCTTTGCCTACAACCCAGGGACTGAAAACCCCTTCTAGGGTCAGGGCGGTCGTGACCGCCTCCTCCAGCGCAGCTAAGGCCTCCAGGGTAAAGCCTTTGGCCCTCAGAATTTCAGGGTTGATTCCCGGCGCTCCGGTAAAGGTTTTCCGCCCGGTAGCATAGGCACTTATTTCGTCGATCCCTTCAGGGGTGTAGCCCAATGCTTCCAAGGCTGGGGGAACCGACCGGTTGATGATCTTAAAATGACCGCCTCCTGCGAGTTTCTTGAATTTCACCAAAGCAAAGTCCGGTTCCACCCCGGTGGTATCGCAGTCCATAAGGAGGCCTATGGTCCCGGTAGGAGCGATGGCACTCACCTGGGCATTCCTGAAACCCTGGGCCGTTCCCAGCTCCAAAGCCAGATCCCAAGATGCTCGGACTGCCTCCAAAAGATAGGCAGGACAGAAGCCCGGATCAATACCTTTGGGAATCCGGTGGATCCCCTCGTATTCCCCGGCAGGGACGTTGTACGCGGCTCGGCGGTGATTACGGATCACCCGGAGCATGGTTTCCCGGTTCTCAGGGTACCGGATAAAAGGCCCCTGTTCTGTGGCCATGCGTGCCGACTGGACATAGGCCTCTGCGGAAAGGATCCCTGAGAGCGCCCCCGCCACAGTCCGGCCCTCCTCTGAATCGTAGGCCAGACCCATGACCATAAGCAGACTCCCCAGATTGGCAAAACCCAGTCCTAGAGTACGGTATTGGTAGGACAATTCCGCAATCCGGGGTGAGGGGAATTGAGCCATGACCACAGAAATCTCCAGGATACTGGTCCATATCCTAATGGCATGGACATAGGCTTCCAGATTGAAAGTCCGGGCCTTCCGGTCGTAGAACGCACAGAGGTTGATAGAAGCCAGATTGCAGGCCGTATCATCCAAGAACATGTATTCCGAACAGGGGTTGGAAGCCCGGATTTCACCACCTGCCGGACAGGTATGCCAGTCATTGATGGTCGTATGGTACTGGATCCCTGGATCTGCACACTGCCACGTAGAACGGGCGATCTGTTCCCAGAGTTTCCGGGCCTTGATGGTCTTCTCGCTCTTCTTGGAAATCCTCCCCCAAAGTTCCCAGTCCTTATCCTCTCGGACCGCCTCCATGAAATCATCGCTCAAACGGAGGCTGTTATTGGCCGATTGTCCAGAAACGGTGTTATAAGCCTCTTCATCCCAGGCCGTGGAAAACACCGCAGGGTTTACCGTCTCGTCTCCCTGTTCAAGCCGCCGCAGCAACTGGTACAGATAGGTAGGGGGAATCTGATCCCCCAAGGCGCTCCGCAAGGCTCCGGCCAGATCCCGGTTTTTTTCCGTCTTGAATCGGTCGGTCTCAGGCCCTCGGAACCCTGCTAGGGCCTTCTTGATGGCCTCCAGGTGCTTCTTTACCACCTTGGAACCGGTAACCATAGAGGCCACCTTGTGCTCTTCCCCGGCTTTCCAGTCAATGTACTTTTCCACATCCGGATGATCCGCGTCCAGGGTTACCATCTTAGCCGCCCGCCGGGTGGTGCCCCCACTCTTGATGGCCGAAGCAGACCGGTCCCCGATCTTGAGGAAAGAGAGCATCCCCGAAGAAACCCCGCCGCCGGACAAGCGCTCATTAAGGCCCCGCAGCCGGGAGAAGTTAGACCCTGTACCGGAACCGTACTTGAACAGCCGGGCCTCCCGGGTAACCAGGTCCATGATACCTCCCTCGTTGACCAGGTCATCTTCCACGGATAGGATGAAACAGGCATGAGGCTGAGGCCGTTTATACGCGCTGTCGGACTTTTTAAGAGTTCCTTCCTGCGGATCGAAGTAATAGTGCCCTTGGGCAGGACCATCAATCCCGTAGACCGCATACAGCCCGGTATTGAACCATTGGGGGCTGTTAGGGGCCGCCATTTGGTGGGCCAGCATGTAGCAGGTCTCGTCATAGAAAGCTTTGGCGTCTGCTTCAGTGTCAAAGTACCGATTTTGCCTGCCCCAGTCCATCCAGGTATAGGCGAGCCGGTGAAACACCTGCCGGGCATCGTGTTCGGCTCCATCTTCGGGAAGCTGGTCCCCGGGATCGCTTGGAGGGGTCTTCCCTTCGGGAAGGGCCCATGATTTCCAGGCATAGATCTTTTCTGTAGGAACACCGGCCTTGCGGAAGTACTTTTGGCTTATGATATCCGTGGCAATCTGACTCCAAAAGGCAGGCACGATCACCTGGGGATCTGCAAAGATCACCTTTTGGTCAGGATTGCGAATTTCACTTTTCCGTTCCTCCCAGGGGATATCCTTATAGGGTCCGCTTTGAGGATCCGTAAACAAGCGTTCAATCTTCATTATGATTCCTTATCTCTTACTACTACAGTACCTGTAGTGTCTTTTGATACATCATACCCCATATAAAGGGTACTATACAAGAGGAGGATCCGGCCCGTGGCGTAGGGTAAAAAGTACGCCTCAATTGTCCTATTTTCACTACAACGTAAAGGCGGTTGCCCTAGGGGATATCTTATGGTATTCTTGTTTAGACAAGGAACTGTACCAAGAGTTGGTGAGGGCTGTTCCACAAGGTTAGTTCTTTTGATCTATGTTGGTTTTTTCTTTAATTTCGAGAGAAGCTTTTATTAATCGGAGGTTTTATGAACGATAGAATTTTGGTGGAATGGGATGACCGGTATTTGGTGAGTATTCCCCGGATTGATGAGCAGCACAAAAAACTGATTACCATGACCAATACCCTATACCAGGGATGTCTTGAGGGGGATGCCAAGGCAAGGATCTATTTTATGCAAGCCATCCACGGCACGGTTGATTATGTGAAGTATCATTTTTCTGCAGAAGAAAAGATTCTGGAAAGCATTAATTACCCGGATATAGGGGACCATAAACGAGAACATGAAGGGTTTATCAGACATATCTTTGAAGAGGTTAAAAGTTTTGAGAGCGGTAAAAAATTCGTCCCCAATGATTTTGTTCGCTACTTGAAGGATTGGATACTAGCCCACATTGCCTTGACTGATAAGAAGTACGCCCAGTATATCCTCAATCTCAAGAAAGAGAGACGGCTCACTATAGAACTCTAAGCCTCCAAACAAGCGTTCTTTCATGGACGAGGATTAGTACCTTGTAAATCCTAAACGGATCGTTATATAGTACCCTCTGCTCCATGTTTCCTTTCCGTTTGTACGCTGAAAGGTTCATTAGAGTCAAAGCGCAGGTCCATGCCTAGGGCCACGTTGAAAAACTAGACCTAGCTGTTCCGAAAGCCGTCTCTCTTCAGGTTTTTCAGCGTGGCCTTGGGGTATGCCTGAGGGGTACCGCATCAAGCGGTGTCAAAACGAAGAGCCCCTTCTGAACTAAGTTCTCGTATCGACCTGTGGTCATAAACCGAAACGTATTTTTTTCATTTTTTGCTTTTTGGGGCTTGACAAAAAAATAAGCATGTACTATATTGTTTCATAGTTAGTTCTATCTTATAGGAAAGCAAGGACAGATTAATGAAGAGGAATTTTTGCTTTGTGGGGGGGGGGGGGGGGGGGGGGGGGGGGGGGGGGGGGGGGGGGGCGGGGGGG
>JAITJS010000087.1 GCA_031278815.1 Treponema sp. | reverse complement strand
TATTGGTATTACCTTTTTTTATGATTTAGCATATAAATTCCTATTTTTCATGCAAATTTTGATTTAGGAATTCCTATTTTTCATGCAAAAAATTCCTATTTTTCGTGCCAGGTTACACCTAGTGCGATTCTCACCGTAGCACGTTCACTCGTACCCAGCCCTACAAAAAAACAACCACTGCTTCGTGGAACAGAAAAACCTGAAATGCCTCCGGGAATATATCGGCTACCGCCGCTTCGATACCTCCTGGGAACTTACCGCCTCCAGCAGGAGATCCACGGGGCGGTTCAGGCCCTCATGCGGCAGCAGTCCCTCGCCCCAGGATAAAGGCATAGAAATTTGTATTTCCATACATGATAAGGATTTTACCATAGGAAAAAGAACCATAGATTTGTTAATTTATTATATAACAAAGCATTAATAAAATCTATGCGTTTATCCTGGCGGATCTGCTGCATCTCTCTTGCATCATATCCGAGCCCAGAGTATACTGAAAACACTCCCTGAGTATCAATAAGGAAGGAACTTACCATTCGGAAACCTGAAGGGCAAAAGGCCTGAAACGTATACAGAGAGGATATGGGGCAACAAGAGGAAATATAATGCCTGAGCTAAGCCGATTTTATAACATCCTGATAAAAATGCTCTTCAAGGATACGGTTCAACATAATAAACCGCATATCCATGTTTTTTATAATGGCTATGAAGCGTCCATTGGTATTGACGGGGAATTACCGGCGGGAAGTTTACCGGTTAAAGAGATGTGTCTTGTATTAGCATGGCTAACCATCCATGAAGAAGAACGTTACGCCGCCTGGAATAAAGCTGTCAGCGGAATCCCCTTTGCAAAAATAGCCTCCCTGAGATGAGAAATGCCATGTATGAAAAAGACGGCGTAGTATATGCGGGAAACCCTATACCCCTTTTGAAAGTCATAGCTGTCCAGACTCTGGATGATTACCGTATGTACCTTGAATCCTCTATCGGGTTCCAGAGGCACTTTTTGAAGGGGGGATATCATGGAGTATATAAATGAAGGACACCGGTTTTGTACTTCTGGAAAGCATAAAAACACACAAGATCCCCAGAAAACCCGCCAAAACGCACCACCGAGGGTTTAAAAAAATGACAGAATATGCAAGGAGGAATTTACCATGAATGCCTCAATTGCCGTCTTAGGGGCAGGCGCTTGGGGTACTGCCATAGCCAAGGTCATTGCCGACAAAGATAAGGAAGTAAGCCTTTGGAGCCGGGGTGCAGCCTTGGCCGAGGCTATCAATACCCAGCATCGTAATGCCCCATATTTACCGGACATCACCCTTCCCCTCAGGATCCGGGCAAGTGCGGATATTATCGAAGCGGCCTCGGACAAGGAATTCCTTATCCTGGCGATTCCTTCCCTTTACCTCATAGAAACGGTAAAACAGATCCTCTCCATTCCTGCTATCCGAGAAGGAAAAACTGCCATCGCGGTGCTTACCAAGGGCTTTCTCCCCTCCTCCAAAGGCCCCCGGCTTATCCTGGAAACCCTGGAGGATTATCTTCCGGGATTTTACCAACACGCCCTGGTGTATATCGCCGGCCCCAGTCACGCAGAAGAAGTGGCTCAAAAAAAAATTACCGGCCTGATTGCGGCCAGTGAAAACGCCAAGAACTCCATACGCTTCAGGGATCTGTTAAAAAGCAGGCAGCTTATGGTGTTCTCTTCTTTTGACATTAGAGGAGTCCAAGTATCGGCGGCCACCAAAAACGTGATCGCCATTGCCTTTGGCATCCTGGAAACCCTCAAACTCGGGACCGTCCCCACTCCTCTGCTGGAGCGCCAGGATATCCGCTTCGGTGATGGGACCGAATCCTTCTTACTTGCCGCCGGCTTAAACGAAATTCAGACCCTGGGCCGTGCCATGGGAGCCACCCATGCAGAAACCTTTACCTCTATTGCCGGGGTGGGGGATCTGGATGTTACCTGCCGTTCCTCCTTTGGCCGGAACCGCCGCTTTGGCCGGGACATTATCGAAAAGCAGATCCTGCGCCCCTTTGGAAACCTGGAGGAACTGCTGGAACGGATCCATGAAATCGGGTATTTGCCTGAAGGGGTTGCAGCGGCTAAGTACGTCAAGATCCTGGCGGAAAAGTACAAGCTCAAAATGCCCATTTGCACCGGTCTTTACCGGATCTTGAACCGGGAAATCGAAGTCTCAGAACTGCTGGAAGCGGTCTTACAGGGTTTAGAATAAACCCCTCATTCTTTAGGCATGATTTCTAAGATTAGTTCCACTTCCCCTTTTCCGCATTTCACCGCACGGGCTATCTCATCCACGGTCCATCCCAGGCGGGCTAAACGGATAATATTGTCCCGGACCCCTAAAGGAGGGGCCCCCTTATCCTGGGGCGCGAGTTTACCCCCATCCTTCATTAAGCCCCCCATGAGCTTTACCTGCTCTTGGGCTTCTTTGTTGAGCTTTTCCAACCTGGTCTCGATCTCTGCCAGCCATTTCCGAGCCTTCTGCATGTCTTCAATCCGGTCTTCGATGGTTGACAGGGATTGATCCAAGAGTGAAAGGTTGTCCGCGGTTTCTCGGGCCTTTTTATTGTCCTGATTGAGGGTTTCCAAAGCTGACCGAAGGGCCCCGGCTTCATCGGAGAGACGGTGCAAATCCTGGGTGATAGCCTGGGTGCGTTTTTCCGATTCCTGGAGAGACTTGAAGTTACGATCAATGCCGTCATTGGTTATATCCAGGGTTTGGTTCTTTTTCTCAAGACGCTGATACTTTTCTTCGGCATTTCCCAAGGCATCGGTAAGTTTGCGAATCTGGATCTGCATCTCCTGGAGGGTATCATTGGAGGTGGAAATCGCGCTTAGTTTATCTTCTACTGCCTCAGATACCAAGAGGAGGCGGTTAAAGTCAGTTTCTAGCTGTTCAATCCGGTGTTTTTCTGAGAGGAAGCGGGTCATCTTCGCATTGACCTCCTCTTCAAGACGTTTGATCTTAACAAACTCATCTTCTATATCCGCAGCTTCAGTCCAATGTTGATCCAAATGGTCCAGTTCTCCTTTAAGCCCTTCAATACGCTGGTCAAGCTCTCGCTTAAGTTCATTCGCCTGTTCAAAGAGCTGGGTCTGGGCGGTAAAGTCTTTGATATGCTGCTCCGCTTCCTTAATCGCCGCCTCCAATGCCTGGGCCTGCTCATCAATACGGGTGAAAATCTGGGCCTGCTGTACGCCGGCTTGGGTGGAAACCTGCTCTAACTGGCCCTTAAAGGTATGGAGGGTCTCGGTAAAGTGCACTTCCAAAGCCCGGCGCTGGGCCTCCGACTCAGCGCCCATGCCCGCAAGCCGGGTATCCAAGGCTTCCTGCCATGCCACAAGCTGCTGGTCAATAGCCTTGTTCCGTAGGCTCAAGTCTTCGGCAAAGTCAGTTTCAAAAACCTGGAGTTTTTCGGAAACCTTTTCGTATGCCTGGGTTTTCAGGACCGCCAATTCCTTTTCTATGCCTTCCATCATGGATGTAAGGGTTTCAGCGGATGCGGTAAATTCCTGGACCATCCTATCCCGGTCCTGAGCAGCCTGCTGCTCAAAACGGGTAAAATCAGCGCGAACCCGGTTTTCCAGGTCTTGCATATACCGGCGCAATTCCGTATCCAAGGCGGCACTGTCATCGGCTAAAGTTTCCATTCGGCTGAACTGTTCGGCCTGGGCCTGTCGGTATTCCGCAAATTTGGCATCCGCCTCTTCCAAGACCTTTTGTTCGGTCTCTTCCGCCACTTCCTGCAACTGCTGTTTCATCTGAACAAGCCTATCGTTGGTATAGGTTTGCAGTTCCTGAAGACGCAGTTGCATGGTCTCACTTTCCCTGAGCAGGGCCTTTTCGAGTTCCCCGGAAGAAATGGCCACATCTGTGAGCATCTGCTGGATCTGCCCCTGGGAGGCTTCTGCTGCCTGTTTCCATTGTTCGATTCCCTTATTCGTAGCCGCCATTGCCTTTGCTTCGGCCTGTTCCACGGTCCGGGCCAGTTCAGCTTCAATAGAAACGGAAACTTCCCCAACCTTGTTTTGCAGGGTTTCTAGGTACTGTTCGGCCACGGTAATTTCATCCGAGGCCTGGCGTTTTATGTCCATAAAAGAGCCTTCCATTTCGGTTACGGTTCTATGCCACTGTTCGATCTGGGCAAGGACTTCGTCCCGAGCCTGCTGTTCCGTCTCCTTAACGGTTTTTTCTACCTGGGTTCGCAAGCTACCAATCGCTTCATCGGTATAGAGCTGTAAGTCTTTAAGCCGCTGTTCCAGGGCATCATTTTCTGCATCTAAGTAGGTCTTCGCTTCAGATGCCGTAGCTTCGAGGGTGGAAAGTAAGGCCCTGGTCTTGGCATCTTCTGCTGCAGCGGTCTGGTTCCATTGTTCCAGTTGGGCATGGGCATCTTCCAGGATCTGCTGTTCCGTATCCGTTAGGGTTTGGGTTACCTCGGCCTTAAGGCGGGTAACCACCTGATCCGTATAGGCCTGTAAGTCCTTAAGCCGCTGTTCAATACTCGCCTGTTCTGCGGCTAACTGGGTCTTCGTTTCTGTAGAAGCAGTTTCGAGGGTGGAAAGCAAGGCCTGCGCCTTGGTCTGTTCTGCTTCCACTGCCTGTTTCCACTGCTCTAAGCCGGTATCTGCCATAGCCCGGGCTTGGGCTTCGGTGCTTTCCAGTACCTGGGTCATGGTACGCTCAAGCTGGGCAGCGGCTTCACCGATCTTGTGGTGCAGGGTCTGTACCTGCTGTTCCGTAGCGCTCATGGTATCCCGGAGCTGTTGCTGGGTATCCCCAAAGATCTTTTCCATGTCGGCAAGGATCTGTCGGGCCTTGGCGTCTTCTGTAGCAGCAGCCTGCTTCCATTGTTCCAGGCCTGTATCTGCCAAAACCTGGGCTTGGGCCTGTGCGTCTTGTGCTGCCTGGGCGAGCTCATGCTCAATATGGGAGGCGGCTTCGCTTACCCGGTTTTGCAAATCTTGGAACTGCTGTTCTGTGGCGCCTATGGTCTCAGAAACCTGCTGCTTGGTTGCGGCAAAGGAGGCTTCCAAGGCCGAAAGCTCGGTCCTCGCCTTGATATCTGCTTCCTGTAACTGTTGAGCCCAGGCTTTAAACCGTGCCTCTCTGTGTTCCAAGGCCTGCTGCTCCGTCTCTCTGAGCTTCTGTTCGACCTGGATCTTGAGACCTTCAATCGCTTCATTCGTATAGGCGTGAAAGGCCGTAAGACGCTGCTCCATAGCCGTACCTTCTGCATCTAAACGAACCTTGGTTTCTTCAGAGGCCGTTTCCAAAGCCGTAAGCAGGGCTTGTGCCTTGGTATCTGCTTCCTCAATGGTCTGCTTCCAGGGTTCAAGCCGAACCTGGGCTTCTTGCAGGATCTGCTGTTCCGTATCCCATAGGGTCTTTTCCACCTGGGTTTTCAACGTATCCACTGCACCGTCGGTATAAGAGTGGAGCTCTTGCAGTCGGGCTTCAAGAGCAGCGTATTCCAGAGCCGCCTTGGTCTTGGTTGCTTCAGAAGCGGTTTCCAGAGCCGCCAGTAAAGCCTGGGTCTTCCTGTTCTCTGCTGCCACTGTCTGCTTCCATTGTTCTAGTTCAGCATCCGCTGCCACCCGGGCTTTCTCTTCCGCGCTCTTCATGGCCTGGGCCAAGTCAGACTCAATATGAGAAGCGGCTTCGCTTATTTGGCTTTGCAGGGTCTGGAAGCGCTGTTCCGCGGTACTCATGACCTGTTCTAGCTGTTGCTTCGTCGCGGTGAAAGACCCTTCCATAGCCGCCAGGACCTGCTGGGCAGTTGCATCTTTCTCCGCCACGGTCTGTTGCCAGGTCTCAAAATGGGTATCTCCCAAGGCCATGGCCTTCTCTTCCGCAGTAACCAGGGCCTGGGTCATGGTCTGTTCCATATACGCGGCGGTCTCCTGGATCCGTCCATGCAGGGTCTCAAGCTGCTCCTTGATCCCGGTAATTGCCTCTCCTGCCTGCTCTTGGGTACGGGCCAGGGATGCTTCTATATCCGCAAGTATAGCCTGGGTCTTGACCTCCTTTGCCTCTGTAGCCTGCTTCCAGTGTTCCACGCCCGCATCGGCCAAAGCCCGGGCCTTCTCTTCCGCATTACCCACTGCCTGGGCCATCTCGTGTTCAATCAGGGCAGTTACTTCGTCGAGCCGCTGCTTGAGGGTATCCAGCCGGGCTTCGGTATCCGTAAGTTCATGGCTTACCGCTTGTTTGGTCGCTTCACAAGAGGCTTCCAGTCCGCTCAGCATGGCCTGGGTCTTAGCTTCCTCTGCCTCGGTAGCCTCTTTCCATTTCTGAAACCGTTCATCTGCTATGACCAGGGCCTTGTCCGCGGCATTATCCACGGCTTGTACCATCTCATGTTCAATCAAGCCTGAGGCTTCCTCCAGATCCTGTTGGATCCTATCCATACGCTCGTCGGTTATGGTAAGTTCATCCACAAGCTGCTGCTTGGTTTGTTCAAAAGAGGCTTCCAGATCCGCCAGCAAGCATTTGGTCTTGGCAAGTCCTGCCTCCAGGGTTTGGTTCCATTGTTCCAGCTCTGCATCGACCAGGACCCGGGCTTGGGCTTCTACTGCGGCAATAGCCTGAGACATACTCTGCTCAATCGTGGCAGCGGTTTCGTCAAGCCGCTGCTTAAAGGTATCCAAGCGGGCTTCCGCAGCAGCCAGCTCATCGCTTACCTGCTGTTTGCTTGCCTCGCAGGAGGCTTGGAGGCCCCTAAGCACACCTTGGATATGGGTATCCTCTGCTTCCACGGTTTGCTTCCACTTGTCTAAGCTCACATCAGCCGCGGCTAAGGCCCGCTCCTCAGCTGTGCGTATGGCCTGAGCCATGCCTTGATCGATGGTGGCAGCGGTCTGGTCAAGTCGCTCTTGAACGGTATCCAGGCGGGCTTCTGCAGCAGCCAGTTCATCCGTCATCTGCTGTTTGGTTACTTCAAAAGTGTTCTTTAAGGAAGAAAGCAGGCCCTGGATAGCGGTATCTTCTACTTCCACCGCCTGCTTCCACTGCTCCAAGCCCAAGTCAGCCAAGGCCAAGCCCCGCGCTTCAGCTGCACTTATCGCCTGAGCCATACCTTGATCGATGGAGGCAGCAGTTTCATCAAGCCGCTGTTGCAAGCTGTCCAGGCGAGCCTCCGTAGCGGTGAGACAATCGGAAAGCTGCTGTTTCGTATCTGCAAAAGAGACTTCCATGAGGGCAAACAAGTCCCGGATATGGGTCTCCTCTGTCGCGGTCGCTTGTTTCCAGGCTTCAAGCTGGGCCTCCCCTGCTTCCTGTACCTGCTGTTCCGTATCCCGGACCCGCTGCTCCACCTGGGTTTCCAAAGCGCTGATCCGTTGATCCGTATAGGTATGCAGATCTTGCAATCGCTGTTCCAAAGCCGTATGTTCCGCTGCCACCTGGGTCTTGGTTTCTGCGGTGGTGTTTTCTAAAGAGGCAAGGACCGCCTTGGTTTGGGTATCCGCCTCTAGGGTAAAGATTTTCCACTGTTCCAGCCGTTTCTCGCTGGAATCGCTAAAGCGCTGCTCTGTTTCAGCGACCAGGTTCGTAAGCCGGGTTTCCAGAGCAGCCAGGTTCTTTTCACTTTCCCCCGCCAGGGTTTCCATCTGAGAACGTAAGGTCTGGGTCTGGGTGTGCACCTGTTCTACCGAGTGATTCCACTGGTCCAATTCCGCTTGCATCAGCACCAGCACTTTATCTTTGGCCTCGTTCATAGCATCAAGCATCTTAGCTTCGATAAGGACCGCAGTTTCCTGGATATCCTGTTGTACGGTCTCCACCCGTGCTTCTGCAACGGCTAGTTCATCAAACATCCGGGCCTTGGTTTCTGTAGAAACCCTTTCTACTTCCGCAAGTAAGGTCCGAGCCTTGGTATCCCCTGTTTCCGCTGCTTCTATCCATCGGTTTAGTCCGGTATCTACCAAGGCCAAGGCCTTTTCCTCGGCAGTGAGCGCTGCCTGGGCCAATTCCACTTGGATTTGGGCAGCCACCTCCTTACTATGGTCTTGGACAGCCTTGCATTGACCGAACACCTCGGCTATGTCATCAGATACCTGTTGTTTGGTCATTGCAAAAGATGCTTCCCATGCTGCACAGTTTTGCTGGGCCTTAGTCAGGGCTACTTCAGCAGCACGGTTCCATTTTTCCAGTTCCCCATCGGCCAGAGCCTTGCCCTGCTTTTCCCCGATCTCCGCGGCCTGGGCCAACTGCGCCGTTATATGGGAAGTGGTTTCATCCACCTTGGTTTGCAGCGCGTCAACTCGTCCGCCAATCCCTGCCAATACCTGGAAGACATGCTGCTCTGATTCCGCAGAAACCCCTTCTAAAGCCTTCAGTAACTGCCGGACCTGATGCTCACTTTCTTCTACCGATACCTTCCATTGCTCAAGCCGGGCCTCGGTATCGCTCCAGATCTTCGCCTGGGTGTCTTCAGCAGCCTTTACCACATGGTTTTTCAAGGCCATGATGGCTTCATCCGTATGAACCTGTACATCTTGTATATGCTGTTCTATAGTTGCGGTTTCCTTGTTCACCTGAGCCCTGAGCAGTCCAACCGCACCCTGAAATGAGGCCAGTAGTTCCCGGGATCGAGCATCTCCTGCTTCAGCTGCGGCTTTCCATTGTTCAAGCCGGGCCCCTGCATCTTCCAGTACCTTCACCTCGGTATCTGCAGCGGCCTTCATGATCTGATCCTTCAAGGAGCGCAGAGCCTCATCGGTCTGAATTTGCAGATCCCGCAGCCGCTGTTCTTGGGCCAGGGTTTCAGCGACAAAATGGGCTTCAATTTCCGCAGTGGATAGCTCTAATGCAGAAAGCATCTGCTGGGTGTTGGCATCCGCTTCAGCTGTAACGAGCTTCCAGTGCTCAAGCCGTTCATCGGTAAGTTTCAGCACCCGCTGTTCCGCATCTTCCGCCACCTGGAGGAGCTGCTGTTCCAAAGCCGAGATACTGTCCAGGGTATGGATCTGGACCCCCTTAAACTGCTGCTCCAAGGCCAGAATCTCCACAGAAACCCGCTCTTTGGTTTCCGCAGAAGCCTGCTCAAGATCGGCAAGCAGGTTCCGGTTAGTATCCGCTGCTTTGAGGGTAACCTGTTTCCACTGTTCGATGCGTTCATCCGTCAGTTCCAAGGCCCGTTGTTCTGCATCGGCAACGGCTTTTACGAGCCGCTCTTCCAGTGCCTGTACCGTGCTTTCAGTGCTCTCTCGGAGCTGCGTAAGCTGCTGTGCCAAGGCTGCACGTTCTTGGGTAACCTGTACTCTGGATAGCTCCTGTAGGGCTTTAAGGTCCGTAAAAAGCTGCTGGACCTGGGTATTCCCTTTTTCCACTGCTTGGGTCCAGTCTTGACGCTGGACCTGGATATGATCGGTTAGGTCTTGGAGTTCCCTTTCCAATGTTTCCTTATACGAGCGATGCTGAACCTCCAGGGCATGCACATCCTCTTTCCATTCCTGCTTATAAGCGGTAACCGCTTCCTGAAATTCCGTAATCTGGGCTTGGGCCTGTTCTTGATGGGTTTTAAGGGCTTCTTCTATGGAGCTTTGTAACTGGAGGATGCGTCTTTGAGCCTGTTCTCTCAGTTTTACCAAAGCAGCATCTTCCAGTTTATCCGCTTCAGAGGCGATCTGTTCCATCACAGCCTGGAGGGCGTTATTAATCAGGTTCAAATCCCGGGACATCTGCTCTGCTCGGATTCGTTCTGCGTGATCCAGCGTGGCTCTATCTTCCTCCATCCGCTGCCTTATGACTTCTGCACTAGCCTGGAGCTCCGAAATCTGGGATTGAAGCTCCCCAATTAAGGACTGGGCGGTCTTTTCAAGGAAATCGGTGTTTTCCCGGGTAAAGCGTCGCTCTATTTCTCCGAGGCCCTTCTCAAGAGTAACAAATTTTTCCTTTGCCTCTCCGACCCGCTTATTCACCTGTTCCACAAAAGCGGACTCTTCCCGGATCCGGTTTAGATTTTCCTGGACTCGTGCGGTCATCCGTACCAGCTCTTCCAAAGAACCGTCATAGGCACTGATCCGTTCATCAATTTTAGTCACTGCCGCAGCTTTGAGGGCCAGATCCTCATTGGTCATTTGCAGCCGTTTCATCAATTCTTTGGCGGATTTTTGCTGCACATCCAGGGATATTCCATAATCCTTCACCGCCGCTTCTTTTTCTGCGACAAAATCTGCCAAATCAATTCTCAGCTTGTCCGCGTATTTGTGCACTTTATTAAGCGCATGACTTTGCCGGTCAAGCTGCCGGTAGAGTATGAGGACGAGTCCTACAATACCAAGGGTTAAAAGGTTTCCTAGCGTGAAAAAGCCCATTTGTTATTAACTTAACACATAATCATATAATTGGCGATAGTGAGTGTACACAAAATCTGCATTTCCATAGTGGAGGCCCTGCTTTCTGAAAGGAGCGCGATAAAGAAGGGGAGAAACTATCAGCGCAGCCTTCATACCAACTTTTTTTGCCCCAATGATATCATAGGATACGCTGTTTCCCACATAGAGCATCCGTTCAGCACGACAGTCTAATTGTTTTGCTAATTCCAAAAAAGGGGCTGGATCCGGTTTCAAACGGCCCACCTGTTCAGAACAAAGCACCCTATCCCACAGCCCTGCCAGCTTGAGGTTTTCCAGTTTCACTGCTGGGGGAAAATCCGACAAGAGTCCCCGTTTAATGTCCTTTTCCTGCAAGGCCAGGAGGGTTTCTTTGACATAGGGATAGGGGGTGATCTGTTTGAACAAGGGTTCCCAGCCTCGATAGATAAGTCTTTCCACCCGCTCTTGAACGGTTTTGGGATCCCGGTGGAGGATTTCCCCCATAAGCCTGGCTTGCAGGATGTAAAAGCTGCCTTCCCCTACCGGGGGCGTCTGTCCCGAAGCCGCGGCTCTGAGGATATCCCGGGCTTTTCCCAAGGCCCGAAGCAGACGATGCTCCTTGAGGATAAACGGGATAAGACGCATATAGAACCGGTAATTCGGATAGAGAGTCCCGTCCAGATCAAAGGCAACTCCATCAAACCGTGGTTTCATGTTCTTTTTATACTATATTGCCTTGACAAGCCGCAAGGCAGTCCAGAGTTTATGGAGTCTCCCGGATCAGGTTAACCCCGGTCTTGGGCATAGCGGCCACAGGGGTTCGCGGGGTAATTGCCTGCCAATGGGGTACCTGAATATTGTATGGAAGGTATTGATTAATCCGATAGTTCTAATATATTATAATATCTATAATTCTAATATGAATTTATTTAGGAGGATTTTATGAAGAACTCAGTGTGTCTGTTGGTAGCCCTGGTGGCTTTTTCCGCCACCCTTTGGGCCGGGGCAAAAAAAGATCAAGCCCCGGCTCCCACCACTGCACCGCCGGCGGCTTCTTCTGCCCAGTCTTCGGGCCCGGTACTGTCGGGCAAGAAGGTGATCGTCGCGGATGCCAACTCCACCCACCATCTCAACCTCTACGTGGCCTATGAAAAAGGGCTTTTTACCAAACGGGGCTTGGAAGTAGAGATCCAACAGACCAGTTCCGGAGTAGCCGCAGTGATCGGCGGGGAAGCGGATATCGTGTTTAACTGCCCCACCGGGGTCATTACCCCCATCGCCAAGGGGCAGAACGTCACCATCATCAGCCAAGTGAAGATCCCCTGTACCTCGGTACTGGTAGTACCGGTCAACGCGGCCTACAAGACTCCTGCGGACCTCCAGGGTCAGCAGATTGCCGGGCTTTCCACGACCTGCTGTGCGGTGATCCTCATAAGAGACGCCCTGCGCAACCAGTATAACACCGACTTTGAGCTGGTAACCCTGGCCCCAGGTGCGGCTATCGCCGCGCTGGACGCGGGGCAGGTAAAGGGCGCCATCCTGGAAGAACCTTTTGTAGCCCTGGCCCTCCTCTCTCAAGACGCCCAGGGAAACCTCCGGTACAAGACCCTCTTCAACGGCACCTCCGATGCTGACGGTGACGGAAAAAATGAACCCAACCTGGCCGGGGAAAATCCCCCCTGTAGGACTATCAACGCCAACAAGGACTTCATCGCCACCCGTCTGGGGGATGCCAAGGTCTTCATTGAGGCCATTGCCGAAGCGGACCAGCTCATCTTGGCCAACCCGGTGGCAAGCGACATCGTGGACATTGCCGCGAAGTATGTGTCTGTCGACCGCCAGGCCATCATCAACAGCAATCCAAAACTGGGCTTTACCACTCAGCTTGCCACAACCCAGCTTAAAGGTTACGCCGATGCCCTGGTCCGCCAAGGCACCATCGACCAAAATCCCGGGGACGGGCTTTTTGCCCCTGAGTTTAAGGGCATAACCTGGTAAATAAGCATGAAAAGAGGGGAGCGGAACAGCGCTTTAAGCGTTCCCTGTTCCGTTCCCTTATTCCTCATGATCCCCTCCTTATCCATTATGTTATGAGCCGGTCACTGAAGCCAAAAAGAACCGGTCTTGATGATACTTTACCAAACCCTGACTACTGTTTCTCAAAATTATGGGTGAAAAAGGGGACGAGGAACAACTTTGTGCCTTCCTCAATGCTGTTCTGGAGCGGAAAGGGCAAGATGCCATTGAATCTCTTGAGAACCTTGAAAACAAGACGATTACTGCCGAGCTTATTGGCGACAAAACCAGTATCCTGGATGTCCGGGCCAGGACCGGCTGGGGTGAACGGGTTAATATCGAAGTCCGGCTTCGCAATCTGGGGAACATGGACCGGCGGAGCCTGTTTTACTGGAGCCGGGAGTTTTTCCGGGAGATGGAAGCTGGGCAGGATTACCGGGAATCCCCCAATGGCATAGCCATTAATATCGTAAACTACGAGTTTATGTCCCATATAGTCTATCAGCCCTTGTGGAGGAGGTAATTAAAATGGACGCAGCGATACTGAAAGCCGAAGAAAAGATGCGGTATGTCTCAAGTGACAAAGAGGCCCTTCACGCGTACCAGATGCGCAAGATGGCTCTGTCAGACTGGACCAGCGGGGTCAACTATACCAAACAAGAAGTGAAACGAGAAGGAAAGGCTGGAAGAAAAACGGGAAATCGCCTTTAAAATGAAAGCGCGCGGAGTACCTATGGACCTCATTACAGAAGATACCGGACTTTCCCTCGAAGAGATAGCAAAATTGTACTGGCAAAAGTACCCCTTGACTAAACCGGCGACTGCTTAGATAATACCTATCAGAATAGTAGGAAACCATGATTACCAATAATACCTACGAGACCAGGGGCTGGCGCCGGTTTTTCCAGGAACTGGGGGGCTTCCTAAGAAATTCCCTGGGTAATTTTTTCTCCCTGGAATTCTTAACCATACTCATTCCCCTATTACTCCTGTGGGAATTCCTTCCTCGCTGGAAGGTTATCCCTGAAAGCCTCTTGCCGCCCCTGAGCGTTGTGGTACAGCGCTTCTGGTTCATGCTCTGGCATAAAAACCTTGTGCTGCACATCGGTTACAGTATGGGCCGTTTCTTTGCCGCTTTCGGCATCGCGGTGGTTCTTGCGGTTCCTATCGGCCTGCTCATGGGCTGGAACCTCAAGATTCGTGCGTTTATGCTACCCCTGTGGCAGCTTCTCTCGCCTATACCGCCCCCCGCATGGGTGCCTATGACCATCATCTTTTTCGGTATCGGTTCCAAGATGCACATCTTCCTCATGTTCATCGGCATCTTCTATCCGGTACTGTTCAACACCTACCAAGGCATCAAAGACACGGACCCTCGCTACCTCGCCTCTGCCCGGGTCTTCGGCGCCAGCGAGTTTACCTTGCTGCGCAAGGTCTACTTCTGGCATGCCTTTGGTTCCATCATCATGAGCCTCAAAACCGGGGTCGCCATGGGACTGGTGATGCTCCTCATCGGCGAATCCTACGGTGGACGCATGGGCATTGGCTACCTCCTGGGACAGGCCAAAGATTACTTTGTCATCCCTGAAATGATGGTCTGTATGGTCATTCTCGGCTGGATAGGCTGGTTCCTCATCGAGATTCTCAAGTATGTGGAAATCAAACTGGCCATCTGGAAAGTAGGAAGATGATATGATCGAAGCAAGGAGCATCGGTAAATTTTTTTCAATAATCAATGAAAAGAGCCTGGCTGAAGGGCTTACTGCGGTCCTCAATGTTTCCCTCACCATCTCCGATGGAAAAATCTTTTCCATTTTGGGGCCGTCGGGCTGCGGTAAATCAACCTTCCTCGAAATCCTCGCGGGCCTGCAGGCCCCCACCGACGGTACCATCCATATCAACGGTAAGCTGGTCCTGGAACCCCTGCCCGCGACCCGCAAGGACCAGATCGCTTACCGCCGCCGTTACCGTTTTATTTCTCCTCTGGCCAACGGGGTGTTCCGGGATCACCCAAAACACGACATCGCCATGATCTTCCAGGATTACGCGGTCTTCCCCTGGATGACGGCGCTGCAGAACGTGGTGTTCGCGCTGAAATTACGCAACGCCGACAAACGCGGTGCAGCGAAACTGAAAAAGCGAGAAATTGAGGAGAAGGCCCTTTTTTATTTACATAAAGTAGATCTGGCTGCTTCCGCCCATAAATACCCCTCCCAGCTTTCCGGAGGTATGCGCCAGCGTTTGGCCCTGGCCCGGGCCCTCTCGGTGGAGCCGAAGATCATCCTCATGGACGAACCCTTTGCCGCAGTGGACGCCCTGACCCGGGAAAAACTCCAGGATGAACTGTTGCGGCTCTGGAACGAAACCGGCAGTGCCGGGGCGCCCATCACCGTTATTCTCGTAACCCACGATACCCAGGAAGCGGTTTATCTTTCCGATGAGGTGATAGTATTTTCTCCCAGCCCCGGTACGATTCGTAACCGCATTCCGGTACCGGTCAGGCGACCTCGGGCTAGAACGGACGGGGACTTGGTGGATATACAGGAGCGCATCCTCGCGATGTTCCAGTACGACATCAATCAGGAAGCGGATTATTCCATATAATAGTAATAAGGAGTGATGGATGAGGAGTGAGCTCGTTCCCTGCCGAGGGGTGATCTTTGATACCATAATTGGGGCCCGGGGCAATACACCCTTGGTACGGTTGGGGAAGCTCGGAAAGGACCTGCCGGGCTTAGTGTTTGCAAAGCTGGAAGCCTTTAACCCCCTAGCCAGCGTGAAGGACCGCATCGGGGCGGCCATGCTGGATGTGGCGGAACAGGAGGGCAAACTGAAAGCCGGCGGCACGGTGATTGAACCCACCTCAGGTAACACCGGCATAGGCCTGGCCTTTGCCTGCGCGGCCCGTGGTTACAAGCTCATCCTCACCATGCCGGAAACCATGTCGGTGGAACGGCGCAAACTTGCCCGGATGCTCGGTGCGGAAGTGGTATTGACCTCGGGCAAGGCGGGCATGAAGGGGGCGGTGCAGAAGGCAGAGGAATTGGTGGGTCGTATTGCCGACAGTTTCATGCCCTTGCAGTTTGAAAATCCTGCCAACCCGGAAGTGCACCGCCGGACCACTGCGGAAGAGATCTGGGCTGATACCAAAGGCGCCGTGGACATTTTTGTAGCCGGTGTCGGCACGGGGGGCACCATCACCGGCGTGGGGGAAGTACTTAAAAAACGCAAACCCGATACCAAAATTGTGGCGGTAGAGCCAGACGCCTCGCCGGTACTTTCCGGAGGCTTTGCCGGGCCGCACCGCATCCAGGGGATCGGTGCGGGCTTCGTTCCTAAGGTGCTTAACCGTTCCATCATTGACGAGATTATCCGGGTAACCAACGAAGACGCTATCATCAGCGCCCGCACGCTGGCCTTGAAAGAGGGGATCCTTGCCGGCATCTCATCTGGTGCTGCCCTGTGGGCTGCCCTCAAGATCGCGGCCCGACCGGAAAGCCGGGGCAAGATCATCGTGGTGATCTTGCCGGATTCCGGGGAACGATATCTCTCCACCCAGCTTTCGGATTTGGATGCATGAAATGAGTCGGTTTATCTTTTTCCTCAAGGGTGTACCGAAAAAATAATCCTACCCGGGGCAACACGCTTGCCGCTTGCAAAAAGGAAGCATCCTCCACTACAGTAGGAGTATGCAGTATACCCAATGGCGTGGGATTCTATTTTTTTTCATAAGCCTGGTGGTCTCGGAAGTATGGGCCCAGGAGGAGGCTGTCCTTCTCGATCGGCAGCCTTCTCGTACGGCTCAGACGGATACCAGCCCCAATCTGGGGGATGTCTCCTCTTTGGTAGGGTTAACCTTAGAAGGACTCATGTCTCGATTTGGCTTTCCCCAATCGGTATATGCGGTCCGGGGCCTTGAAACATGGCAGGATGATGTGGTCTTTACCTATGAGGCAGGGGATTTCTATGTGTTTAAGGATCGGGTTTGGCAGATTGAGGTTAAAACCGCCTATGGTATCAAAATCGGAGATAACCTGGCGTCTATATCCTGGATCTTAGGGGAAGGTACGCAAATGTACAGCAATTATTTTCTTATACCCCTACGAGGCTATCCGTGGCCGCTCACGCTTCGCCTCAATTTTAACAGCGCCGGGTTGATATCTGCCATTTTTATCTACCGCCCGGACTTTTGAGGGACAGGCTATGAGGCGCGCGTTCATCAATCCGTCCGGTAAGATACCCTTATGCTTCTTCAGGTACGAGGAGAGTCTATGGCAAAAATATGCCTTTGTTTGACTGAAAAGACCCTAAGCCAAGATATGGTAGTGCTCGAAAAATACCGCAAATATGTAGATCTGGTGGAACTGCGGGTAGACTGCCTGGAAGCGGACGAGCGACTGCTCATCCGGCGTTTTCCTGAAATGGTGGATTTGCCGGTTATTTTAACCATCCGGCGGGAGCGAGACGGCGGCCGGTTTACTGCTGGCGAAGGTTCAAGGATCAGCCTCTTGTCCAAGGCCCTGGCCTTTGCCAATGCGGATAGGCGCCATAATTTTGCCTATGTGGATATGGAAGACTACCTTAATGTGCCCAGCTTAGAGGAGGTCGCCCGGACCTTTGGAACCCGTATTATCCGTTCCTATCATAATATCCAAGGGGTGGAGGATAATCTGGTAGCACGCATGCGGGGTTTACAGCAGGTGGGGGATGAACTGGTCAAGGTAGCGGTCATGCCCCATTCCCTTGAGGAGGTAGTACGGGTCGTTAAAGCTGCCCGGGAAACTAAGGATATGGATAAGATCCTCCTTTGTATGGGTCATTTCGGTACGCCTACCAGGATCCTGGCAGAGCAATTGGGTTCCCAGATCTCCTACACTACTGGTAAAGGAGCGTGCGTCGCGGCTCCGGGGCAGCTTGACCCCCAGGAATTGGCGGAGCTGTACCGATTTCGGGATATTACCGCAAAAACGCGGATTTTTGGGATCACCGGATTTCCCCTTACCATAACCTTTAGCCCTACCTTTTTTAATACCGTATTCGCCCTGGAGCATAGGGATGCCGTCTATGTACCCTTCCCCACGGATGCTATCCAGTCTTTCATGAGCTTAGCAGCGGAACTGGGCATAGCCGGTGCATCCGTAACCGTTCCCCATAAAGAAGGAATACTCCCTTATCTGTCCCAGGTCTCGCAGGAGGTACAATGCATCGGCGCCTGTAATACCATAGTATCCAGTCCCCAGGGCTGGATAGGTTCCAATACGGACGCCCTGGGCTTTTCCGATGCACTTTTGGGGTTTATCGGAAAGAAAAGTTTTAAGGGTAAACGGATCACCATCATCGGTGCCGGTGGAGCAGCCCGGGCAGTGGCGGCTGAGGTATACCGGCTCCATGGGAAGGCCCTCATCCTCAACCGTAACGCCCTGCGGGCGCGGGATTTGGCTACCCCCTACCGATTTGCCTGGGGGCCTTTGGATGATCAGGGCATCGCCCGTATGGATAAGTATGAGGATATCATCATCCAGACCACATCGGCAGGTATGGAAGGACATGCAGAGGCGGATCCCTTGGAATTGTATACCTTTTCCGGTAAAGAAGTGGTCATGGATCTTATCTATAAACCGGAACGGACCTGCTGCTTGCAACGGGCTGAAGCAGCAGGGTGCCGGGTTTTGAATGGCTATGCCATGCTCATACGGCAAGCCCAATTACAATACGGTCATTTTATGGGACTTGAATTTCCCCAGCATCTCATGGCCCGTATGCATGTTTAGGGCGAGGCGGACAAGGAAGGTGATCGCATGATGGATCAACAGTGTATTAAAGAAATGGTCGCAAAAGAGGCAGTACAGGCCCTGGTCAAAAGCGGGATGAAACTGGGACTGGGGACCGGTTCCACGGCTATTCATGCAGTAAGGTATATCGGCGCCTTACTCCAAGATGGAAGCTTGCAGGATATTCGGGTGGTTCCCACCAGTTACCAGACCCTTATGGAGTGTGAACGCTGGGGTATACCCCTCTTTACGCTGAATTCTCTGGAAATAGGCGGGACTTTGGACCTCACCATAGACGGGGCAGATGAGGTAGATGGCTGCAATTACTGTATTAAAGGCGGCGGCGGGGCCTTGCTCTTGGAAAAGCTCGTCGCCTATGCTTCTGCTTCATACGCCATTGTGGTAGATGCGAGCAAGCTTGTGGAACACCTGGGTCTGCGCTTTCCCCTTCCCCTTGAGATTATCCCTGAAAGTCGGGTCCCGGTGATGAAAACCCTCCAAGCCCTAGGCACTGAGGTCCAGCTTCGGGAAGCTGTGCGTAAAGCAGGGCCGGTCATTACCGAGCATGGCAACTTGCTGGTGGATGTACGGTTTAAAAGCCCGGTGGATCCGCTTGCCCTTGAAGCAGAACTGAACCAGATCCCTGGGGTGGTAGAAAACGGCTTTTTCACCCGCCTCCATCCCCAGGTTTTCACCCCTAAGGGCGTTTAAAGCCCCGAGAGGGCACAGGCGATATGCCCCTTACCAGAAGCCTGGGATGATCAGGATGCAATGTCCGGGGAGCTTGGGGGCTTTTCGGCCCTCCATAATGATCCAAAATCTCCTCAAAACCCCTAAAAAGACTATCTAAATTTTGTATATGGGGGTATACTGATCTCGTTCTTGATCGATGTTCTAGTCATTTCATCAGTAAGACAAAAGGAAAAAGAAAAGCATGATCTTTAACCCTGAATACGAAGCTATGGACGAAGCGGCACGGAAAAAGTTGCAATTCGTCCGTCTTAAAAACCTTGTTGAAAAACTCTATACCCTTGTTCCCTTTTACCGGGATAAACTCAATGATATGGATATCAAACCCCGGGACATCCGCGGTCTTGAGGATATTTCCAAGTTGCCTTTTACCATTAAAGTGGATCTGCGGGAAACCTATCCCTATGGTCTTCTGGCCTGTCCTCTTGCAGAAATAGAGGAGATCCACATGTCCTCAGGGACTACGGGCATTCCGGTGGTGGATGCCTACACTAAGCAAGACCTGGCTATCTGGGGAGAATCCATGGCCCGTACCTTGGCCGGAGCCGGTGGTACCCGAAACGACACGGTGCAGAACTGTTATGGCTACGGTCTTTTCACCGGAGGCATGGGGATCCATTACGGGGCAAAGACCCTCGGCGCCAACATTATCCCCATGTCTTCGGGAAACACCCGGCAGCAGCTCATGGTGATGCAGTCCTTCAGGTCTACCATCTTAACCTGTACCCCTTCCTATGCCCTTTTTATGGCTGAAGAAGCCGCAGAAGCCGGGATTGACCTCAGAAAACTTCCCCTCAACAAGGGGTGTTTTGGTGCTGAGCCTTGGAGCGAAAACATGCGCCGGAAAATCGAAAGCCGTTACGGCATGAGGGCCTACGACATCTACGGCTTAACAGAAATTATCGGCCCGGGAGTGGCTTTCGAATGTGAAGCCCAAGACGGCCTTCACATTAACGAAGATCTCTTTTATCCAGAAATCATCGAGCCCCTGACCGGAAAGGTCCTCCCGGATGGGGAGAAAGGGGAACTGGTCTTCACCACCCTAACCAAGGAAGGGACCCCTCTCCTCCGTTACCGGACGCGGGATATTACCTTCCTACGCCGGGATCGTTGCTCCTGCGGACGGACCACGGTGCGTATGAACCGGCTCTTTGGCCGCACCGATGATATGCTCATCATCCGCGGGGTCAATGTCTTCCCCAGCCAAATCGAGCAGGCCCTCATCGAAATCGAAGGCACCGACCCCCACTACCTCATCGTCATTACCCGGGGTCCTTCTCACCTGGACGAAGTGGAGCTCCAGGTAGAGGTGAAGCAGGACTTTTTCAGTGATGAAACTAAAAACCTGGAGGGGCTACGGGCCAAAATCGAAACGGTGATGAAATCCAAACTCATGATCTCGGTGAAGGTAAAATTGGTAGAGCCGAAAACCATAGAGCGCTCTATGGGCAAGTCAAAGCGGGTACTAGATAAGCGTGAAATATAAAGGGTGTACCTCTATAATGGTCAGTAAGGAGTAAGCATGCAGATCAAGCAAATATCGGTTTTCTTGGAAAACAACGCGGGCCGCTTGGGGGAAGTTACCGGCGTACTCGCCCGGGCAGGTATCAATATACGGGCCGTCAGTATCGCGGATACCGCGGATTTCGGGATATTACGGCTCATTGTGGACGATACCCAAGCCGCGATTAAGGCCTTGAGCGGCTTCACGATCCGGGAATCCGATGTGGCCGCCGTGGAGATCCAAGATACTCCGGGAAGCCTCGCCCAGGTGATGGAGCTCTTCCAGAAATCCCAGGTAAACATCGAATACCTCTACGCCTCTTTATCAGGGAAAGCCGGGAAAGCGGTGGTTATCTTTAAACTGGAAGACCATGAGCAGGGCCTGCACATCCTTAGAGAGCACGGCCTTTCCATAGTGGAAGTGTTCTAGCACGAAAACAGGCTTTAGCTCTAGTGAGGCACTATGAAGATATTAATGGCCACCAGTGAGGCCGTCCCCTTTGCTAAAACCGGCGGCCTTGCCGACGCGGTTTCCGCCTTGTCCCTTGCCTTGGCCCAGGAGGGGCATGAGGTTCGTATCATACTACCCCGCTATTACCCCATCAACCGAAGCAATCTCCAGCATCTTGAGGGCGCGCTGGGGGTTCATACAGGCGGAAGGGAAGAGTGGAGCGCGGTCTATACCGCGCCGCTGCCTGGCGCGCCTGCGAAGAACCCGGTCCCGGTTTACTTCATCGATCACGAACGCTTTTTTGGCCGGGACGGTATATACGGGGTTCCCTCAGAGCCAGATTTCCTGGATAATCCCCGGCGCTTTACCTTTTTCTCCCGCGCGGTTTTTCAACTGTGCCGCAAGCTCGACTGGTACCCGGATGTGATCCACGCCCATGATTGGCCGCTTGCCTTGGTACCGGTATTCCTCAAATACGGGGAACGCATCGGAGGATTGGCCAAAACCGTCTCGGTACTGACCATTCATAACCTAGGATACCAGGGAATCTACCATAAAGACAATTACTATTATACCAATCTAGATTGGCAGGTGTTTTATGAAGCTGGGTTTGACGACTGGAACATGATGAACCTCCTCAAGGCAGGGATTAACACCGCGGATAAACTCAACACGGTTTCTCCCAATTATGCCGTGGAAACCCAAACCCAAGCCTATGGCTTCCGCTTAGACGGGGTCCTCCGTTACCGGGCTGCGGATTATCGGGGCATCCTCAACGGTATTGATACTGCGGTCTGGAACCCAAAAACCGACCGGTATATTCCCCAACCCTACAGCATCAAAGACATGCAGGGGAAGCTCAAGGCCAAAGAAGCCCTTCAGAAGGAATTTAAGCTCCCCCTAGAACCGGATGTACCGATCATCGGTATGGTAACCCGCCTTACCGAGCAAAAAGGGGTGGGAGAGCTTTTTGGACCGGCCTACGGTTCTGCGTGGTCCATCTGTCAGGACATGGCGTTGCAAATGGTGCTCATCGGTTCTGGGGATCCTTGGTGTGAAAATGAAATTAAGAGCCTTTCTTACCGGCTTGCCAACTTTAAGGCCCACATCGGCTACTCTGAAGCTGCAAGCCATCTCATCGAGGCGGGGAGCGATTTCTTCCTCATGCCGAGCCGTTACGAGCCCTGCGGTCTCAACCAGATGTATTCGCTGGCCTACGGCACCCTGCCCATTGTGCGGAATACCGGAGGCCTGGCGGACACGGTGGAGAATTTCAACCAGGATACGGGAGCGGGTACCGGTTTCATGTTCAACGATCTTACCCCCCAGGCGATCTACAACACCATAGGCTGGGCAGTGTGGGCCTACTATAACTGCCGCGCTCAGGTTGAAGCCATGCGCATCCAGGGGATGAAACAGGATTTTTCCTGGAAGAAGTCCGCCGAGCAGTACAGTGCCCTGTATGCACAGGCCCTGGCCCAAGCTGCCAAGACAGGGTAAAGGCGAGGGGGACTCAGGGCAAAAAAAACGCCGCAAGGCGGGTCTTGTAATTTCCTCGTGGCAGTAAGGTGAAGGGCGGGGAAAACTTACAAGAATTAGTCAAAAACAGGCGAAAATTATCAGTGAACAAGCTGAAACCATCAAAAACCTTGAGGCGCTGGTACGAGAGCTGAGGGAAACTATCGCCCGTCTGCAAAAAGATTCCCGTAATTCGTCAAAACCCCCTTCATACCACCTGCGCTATACAAAAGATATCGATAATGGATTACCTCAAAAGGTGTTTGTCCGTGTCCTTTGGCTTGGATATATCTCCTGATTTCATAAATCTGGCTACTTGACCTGTGAACGGTTACCATACAAGTAACCGTCAGACCGGCGGATATTGTGGTTGCTCCAATCAGTGAAACCACAAGCCGGGAACAAACTATAGATAAAATTCCGGCCCGTCTTTCATATAAACGGGCCGGATATAGTACCACTATTTTTTCATCCAGCCTTTGCCGTTTTCATTACCCGCATGGCGTTAAGAACCGCGATAAGGGCCACGCCTACGTCCCCAAACACCGCTTCCCACATGGTGGCTATGCCCAGCGCGCCCATGACGAGGATGCCGCCCTTGACGGACAGGGCAAAGATGATGTTCTGCCAGACTATGCTCCGGGTCTTCCGGGCAATGCGGATCGCATCGGCGATTTTGGAAGGCTCGTCGGTCATCAATACCACATCGGCCGCTTCAATGGCCGCGTCGGATCCAAGCCCCCCCATGGCGATGCCCACGTCGCTGCGGGCCAGCGCCGGAGCGTCGTTAATGCCGTCCCCCACAAACACCAGTTTGCCCGAACCTGATTTGTCCTGTTCCAGGGCCTCAAGACATTCAACCTTCTGGTGGGGCAGGAGTTCCGCGTACACCCTGTCAAGGCCGATCTGTTTCGCAATGCCCTCGCCCACAGCTTTGCTGTCGCCGGTGAGCATGGCGATTCGCTTTACGCCGATGCTTCGCAGGTCCTCCACAGCTTTTCTGCTGTCGGCCTTGAGCTCATCGGAAATTACGAGGCGCCCGGCATAGGCGCCGTTCACCGCGAGGAACACCACGGTTCCCGGGTCCTCCGCCGCGGGGACGGGGATATTCCTCTCCGCGAAGAGCCTGGCGTTCCCCGCCAGGACCGCATCCTCCGCGACACGGACGGAGACCCCCTTCCCGGCAATCTCCTCATAGCCCCCTATGGTTCCGGCCTCAATATCCCTGCCCCAGGCTTTGACAATCGACAGGGCTATGGGGTGGTTGGAGTGCGCTTCCGCGTGGGCGGCGTAGCACAGCAGCTTTTCTTCCGTAAAGCCCCCCGCGGGGACAATGTTGCTTACGCTGAACACGCCCCTGGTCAGGGTTCCGGTTTGGTCAAATACCAGGGTGTTCACCCTGGTAAGGGCCTCAAGGTAGTTGCTCCCCTTGATGAGGATGCCGTTCCGGGAAGCGCCGCCGATGCCGCCGAAAAAGCTCAGGGGTATGGAAATGACCAGGGCGCAGGGGCAGGAAACCACGAGGAAGACCAGCGCCCGGTTGATCCACTCGGCAAAGGAAGCCTCGGGGATAAGCAGGGGCGGGAGAACCGCCAGCGCCAGGGCGGAGAACACCACCGCGGGGGTATAGTACCGGGCGAATTTGGTGATGAAGTTTTCGGTGACGGATTTTTTGCTCCCCGCGTTTTGCACCAGGTTCAGTATCTTTGAAACCGTGGATTCCCCAAAGACCTTGCTTACTTCGATGACCAGCAGCCCGCTCTTATTGATGGAGCCTGAAAGGACCTCGCTGCCCGGCTCCACGTCCCGCGGCAGGGATTCGCCGGTGAGCGCCGAGGCGTCCAGGGCGGAAAAGCCCTCCGCGACCACGCCGTCCAGGGGGATTTTTTCCCCGGGCTTCACCACGATGCGATCCCCGACGCGCACCGTTTCCGGGGACACCCGCTCCAGGCCGGCGGCGGTTTTCAGGTTGGCGTAATCGGGCCTGATGTCCATGAGCGCGGCTATGGATTTACGGGAACGCCCCACCGCATAATCCTGAAAGGCTTCGCCGATCTGGTAGAAGATCATCACCGCCGCGCCTTCCGGGTATTCGCCGATGACAAAGGCCCCGATGGTGGCAATGCCCATCAAGAAGTTTTCGTCAAAAATTTCGCCCTTCGTGATATTTTTAGCCGCCTTGATCAGCGCTTCGCCGCCGACCAGGAGGTAGCTTGCCAGAAAAAGGGCAAGCCGCATGAATGGGGGCAGGGCGATGGACGGAACATAGTCAAAGACCAGGCCCGCCGCAAAGAGGGCCATGCCCAGCGCCAGGCCCAGGCGCCGGATCCATAGCTTTGCCGGAAGGGAATCCCCGGCATCCTTCGCCGCTTCCCTGTTCGGAAGGAGCGCCGCGTCCCGCAGTTCAATGTCCGGCTCAAGCCGCTTGATGATCCCCCCCGCTTCGGCCATGATCTCGTCCCATAAGCCCGAATCCTTGGCCTCAATGGTAAGTTTTTGCACGGAAAAATCGACTAGCGCCCGGCTTACCCCTTCCAGCGCGCCGATATGTTTTTCAATCTTTGCCGCGCATTTGGGACAGCAGAGATGGTCCAGAATATACTCCCGCTTTAGCGCCGCTTCCATAGGAGCTCCTAACTTGCCCTCAGTATGATGTCTTCATCGACATTCCGGGCAATGCCGGCAATGGTTTCAAACAGGGAGGCTTCGTCCCCCCCAAATTCAATAGTAAGCCGGGCGCTCGGAAAGTCTATCAACGCTTGTTTTACTTCCGGTAGTTTTTTTATCTTTTCGTCGATTTCCGCGGCGCAGTTGGGGCAGCACAGCCCGTCCAATACATAGGTCCTTCTTGTCATATACAACACTCCTTGCCGGTTGGCGCGATCAAACATATCAATATTGAACAGTTGATAACCCGTTCAACTATTTGCATAAAAAAAACAGCCCCCCGCCTTATTCGCTGACATGGACCAAGCCCTGGTCAAAGATGGTTCCCACGTGTTCGTCCTCCAGGGAATAGTAGACCACCTTCCCCTCCCGGCGGTACTTCACCAGCCGGGTCTGCCGGAGGGTCCTGAGCTGATGGGAAATGGCGGACTTGCTCATGCCCAAGAGGGCAGCGATGTCGCAAACGCACATTTCGGCCCGCAGGAGCGCGCAGATTATCTTGACCCTGGTGGAATCGCCGAAGACCTTAAATAAATCTGCCAGGTCCAGCAGAGCCTCATCCTCGGGCATCGCTTTCCTGACCGCGGCAACCACTTCCTCGTGGATTACGGTGCAATCGAGGCTTTCAATGTCCACAGCGCTTTTCGTCATGCCATCTCCCTACGGTTGAACTGATGTTCATATATAACTTACAAACACCCGGCGTTTGTGTCAAGGGGTTTTTCTTTTCTTCCAATAAAAATTTCATTTATCGTAAAAAAATACAAAAAATCTTTCCAAGTTCTTCCCACTATCATATAGTAAAAACAGTCGTTCATAGGGCGGCAAATCACTAAAAAAGGAGTCGTAAAATGCCTGCACGAATAAAACAGCATATCGCACGATTTACCCCCCCCCAACAAATTTGTAGCAATTACCCGCCGATAGGCCCTGTTTTCCGGGGGTGGAGCCGGTTTTCCGGCCCGGCGCTGCTTGTTTTGGCCCTTATGGCCGCTTCTCTTTTTGCCGCCTGCAGCCTTGGGGCCGGATCTGAAGACGCCTCGCCTACTGTTACCGCGGTCACCGTGAGGCCCTACACAGCCGACGTGGCCCGGG
>JAITJS010000039.1 GCA_031278815.1 Treponema sp. | reverse complement strand
GCGTCAATTCTGGTATGATGAAGGGTATGAAGCATACCCGTACTGGATGCCCTCAGACCTTGGGGCAGGGGGCTATTTTTCTCTGTGCTATACTTTGGAGCACTTCAGGGCTCTGCATCAAACTGGTTCCCTGGCATCCGGTACTCATCGCCGGGGCCCGCAGTGGGATCGCCGCCCTTTTCTTATGGGGAATGGGGCGCTTGTTTACGCGGAGAAGAAGCAGGACCACCAAGCCGCTGCTGGTTTTCGCCGCAGGACTGGCCTATGCCGCTACCATGATCGCCTTTGTGATTGCCAATAAACTCACGACCTCGGCTAATGCTATTTCTTTACAGTACAGCGCCCCCCTGTGGGCAGCGATCATCGGCTGGGTGCTCATCAAGGAGAAGCTCTACTGGGAACACTGGGGCGCCCTATGTCTCGTCATAGGAGGACTCTTCATATTTTTTAAGGATAGCGTAGGAGGTGGAACCTTAGCCGGGGACTGCATTGCGGTTCTTTCAGGGGTTTTCTTCGGTACCAATTCCGTATGTATGCGGATGCAAAAAGAAGGAAACCCCGCGGATGCCATGCTCCTATCCCACATCCTCTGTGCCGCCTTTGCCATACCCTTTGCTTTTCTCTATACCCCGATCCTTACTGCCGGGAGTATGGGAGCGCTCCTCTTTATGGGAACCCTGCAAATCGGCTGCGCTTCCCTCCTCTTTGCCTATGGCATCAAACGGGTCAGCTCCATACAGGCTATGCTTACCGCGGTGATTGAACCGGTCCTCAATCCACTGTGGGTACTAGTGGTAACTGGAGAGCGGCCTTCTCTTGCGGCGTTGCTCGGGGGCGGCTTAATCCTCAGCGGGGTATTCGTTTCATCTATTATTGGGATACAGCGGACCCTCCGGAGGGTGTAATGCCCCTGTATGGCCGTGGCGATACGTCATCCCCCCGCCCCGCGCCTTCCGGTACTCAGCCTCCCCAAGCTCTAAAAGCGTGTGAGATTGAAACGCCGGCAGATTCAACACCAAGAACTCTTCGCCGCATGGTTCTTCCCATGCCCCAACATCGCCGACCCGCAAGGTCGCCGAACCACAGGTTGGCAAAGAGCCTCAACCCGAAGCCCCGGGGTGAGGAAAGGACAGGGGGGCGGGGCAAGGGCGCGTCCCCTGTCCCCGCCGGTGATTACCACTCGCGGGGGCGACACGGGTCTTGCGGTGCAGTGATCTTGAACGTCTCTCCGGACGGCTCAACCACATACAAGCCTTGCTTCAAGGCGTACCCCTTTTCGCTGTCGTTGAACACCACCCCAGCGACAGCCCCAAGGTATCCGCGCTTGTCGCCGTGCAGATCCGCGTATTTCCGCAGTTTTTCCATGCGCTCAATATGGTACTTTATATCATTGATATCCGGTTTGGTTTTGATCTCAACGGCCATCACCTGATCCCCGTTTTCCAGCAAAGCGTCAACTTCCATGAATATGTCGTGTTCCTTGTCCTTGATTACCGACCGGTTCGCTTTGGTGAAGGTAAATCCCAACGCATCGAATTGTTCCACCAGGTTGGGCATGACCATATATTCAACCATTTCGCCGAAACGGTTAGAAAGCGCTCCGAACCGCTTATCGGTTTCCTTCATCTGCTTATCGGTCGCCATCTGGCTTTCCCTCAGTTCTTTAAGCCCCTGGGCGTTTTCCCTGATTATCGCCCAAATCTCATCAGCTATGGCTCTCCACTCAGGCGCAGCGTGCGTTGTCTCCATGTTTGTCTCCTCCTGGAGACACTATAGCCCTTTCCCGGCTAGGTGGAAAGCCGCCGCAAGCAGCAACCCTTTGGCAGCGTCCCCCTCCCCTCCGTTACATGCGCTCATATCCGCATATACGCCCTGTTTCTTCAGACCAAAGCAAAGATAGAAACCATGTTTGCTGTCCTTATGTATATTCGGCGAGATGCGGCATTACGCCGGCGGCGTTGCGGCTGGCTACTATACAACGGCCGTCTGAGCCGCTCCGTCCCAGGGCTCATTCCAGCGCATATATGGGCGGTGCGAAACTCCTAGGGTTTCTTGATAGCGCCGCCTAAACGTTGCCGACCCGAAGGTTCGCAAATATCCTCAACCCGAAGCCTCAGGGTGAGGAAGGGACAGGGGGGCAGGGCAAGCCCTTGGTCCCTGCCCCCCGCCTTTGGCCTTATGGCGTTGCCTGGAGCTTCCCGTCCATGCCAATCTCGTAACCGGTGATAGGCGTGGTTGTTGAACCTGAAACAAAGCTGCCCAGGGTAAAGCGGCTCCTGAGCGCGGACAGATCACCGGCGGTATAGTCGTCCGCCAGCCTGAGTACCGCCCTGCCGCACCAGGCCGCTGCTGAATTGTACGTAGTATACAGGTATACCTTTGTCATGGAACCGGTGGGGCCGGTAAAATTTCCCCCAATGGTAACGGAGCTATTATTGCCACTGCTGTTGCCCCAAAGACAAACCGGGTTATCGACCGTTATCCGCGCCCCGCCGTTCACGGTAAAGGTTCCGCTAACATACACCCCGCCCCCGGAGGAGCTTGTATTGGCGGTAATTAAGGATGCCAGTTCCCGTTTCCAGGGTTCCGCCGCTTTCTATGGTTACCAGGGCCGCGCTGTTGATAGAGCCCTCACCTCAGCCTTTAAGAATGAGGTTCTTTAACACCAGGGTAACATTAGCCCCCACAGTGATAAGGGAGCCGCCGGAAGTGTCAAGGGTAACTTCCCTGCCGCTGCCCTCTATGGTAACGGTTACGGGACCAGCGTTAGAAACAGATGCCCCGCCCATGGTTTCATTTCCGGTGGGGAGCACGTAGGGTACGTTGGCGCCGCTTGCAAGGCCGCTTATGCTTCCCAGGACCTCGGCAAGGCTTGTCTGCCCGCTGTCCACCGTTGCCGCGGTAAAGTCCGCAGCGCTAATGGTATACGGGGCTTCCGTGGTCAGGTCCGGGTAGATATGGGCAATGTCGGTCCGGCTCAGTACACCGTCCGCCTTGTAAAGATCCAGGGCAACGCGGTACAGGCCGCCGGGAAGGGTAACATTCCTGGTTACGGTTTTGGTATTAGGATCGCTGTCCGTATCGGTTCCCGCGGCCAGATCCACCGAGATCCCCTGTTTCTCATCCTTGTCCCAGCCGTATACCGTAAGGGTTCCCACGCGTACATCGCCGGGGAATCTGACGGAATAGCTCAGCCTGCCATCACCGGCCCCGGCCTCCGTGAACCCTTTCATGCGGACGCTGACTGGCGTCGATGTTCCCGGGTTTACCTCAATATCCGTTACCTGCCGGTAGGGGGTAAAATAACACGGTGTTTTTTTGCCTCCATTAGGCAAATTAGGCATGTTTCGCATACACATCTCCTTAAAAAAACAGGTCGCACTCCCTTACCAAACTGTGTATCCGCCCACGGCGGATGGCTCACCGCATACTATGGCCTTTCCCGGTTTTCGTCTTCAAACACGCTGCCAGGCGTTTCGATCGCTCATAGCCGGTTTCTTCATACACCATCCCTCCCAAGGAGCTTACTGCCGTCCCTTCAGGGGATCGACCACAATGTATGAAAGCGGATAGCTGTATCCTGTTAAGGGTAGTATAGCCTTGGGGATAACTTGTCAATACCGGAACCGTGGTAGCCACTACATATGGAAAAATAACCTTACATGGAGGCTTAAAATCCATATATAGGTTAAACTGAAAATTGCTGTTTTATGGTGCGGATCCCTTGCAATCAATGAAACAATATAGTATATTAAATTCATTCAAGAATAGTGATTTTTTTAGCGGTTTGTCTGGGGGTGTAGCTCAGTTGGCTAGAGCGTTTGAATGGCATTCAAGAGGTCAGGGGTTCAATTCCCCTCACCTCCAGATTGATTTGTGATTATTAGCGTCAGTAGAAGAACCGATATACCCGCTTATTATGCAGTATGGTTCTTTAACCGGATACGAGAGGGCTTTGTAGCTGTGCGGAATCCCTTCTCGAGCCATGAGGCAAGTCGGGTTTCTCTATCCCCTGATAGGGTCGAGGGTATCGTATTCTGGAGTAAGAACCCTAAACCCATGTTTAATCATCTGCACCTCATTAAAGTATATCCTTACTATTTTCAATTTACCCTTAATGCCTATGCCCAGGATATCGAAACCAGGATGCCTGAAAAATCGGAACGTCTGGATACTTTTAGAGCTCTGGTCGAAACGATAGGTCCCCACCGGGTTATATGGCGGTATGATCCCATCCTGCTGAATGATACCTACACTATGGCCTATCATCTGGAACATTTTGGAACCCTAGCCCGTACATTACAAGGTTATACTAAAAAAGTAATCTTCAGTTTTATTGATTTCTATCAAAAAAAATGCCGGTAAGGAGATACATACCCCTATAAGGGCAGAAGAGAAAGTCCTTATGGCTTGCTATATGGCTAAAATCGCCCAAGAACATGGTCTTTTTATCGAAACCTGTGCGGAAGCTCTGGATCTGTCAAAATATGGCATCTCCCCGGGCCGGTGTATAGATGATAAGCTCATATCCCAAGTCAAGGGCTATCCCGTGGATGGTACAAAAGATACAAATCAGCGGCTTGCCTGCAGATGCGTTGCAAGCCTTGATATTGGTGTATATAATACCTGCTTAAACGGATGTGTCTATTGTTATGCCAACCGCCATCCTGCCGGCATAGAGCAACAGGTAAAAAAGCATAATCCCCTATCACCGCTCATGATTGGGGATTATACGCAAGATGATAGTATTACAGAAAGGATCCTGAAGCGGCATCAGAGCTTGCAACATGAGCTATTTCAAATCGAGTCCTATGTCGATGTTCAGATTGAATAGGGAACTCTCAAAGACTGCGGAGAAACGGGGGGGTTCCGCCGCATCTGTACTGCCTTTGAGAGTAAAAGAAAGCCATGTCAAAGGCTTTCAAGTGCTTGAAGAGCTTTTTGGAAAAACAACATCTCCTCCGACATGTCCTGCGTATCCGATGCCTCATCCGGCAGTTATTCCCCTCTATCCCCACCGTATCCCTCTTCCCGCTATCGTGATGACCCTCCGCAAATGCTGAAACAAAACGCTCTCCATCATCCATCGCTATCCGATCAGAGCTTATCCCCAGCCTTGATAATCAACTGTGCGGATAATCTGAACCAAGAGATTGTAGACAGACTCATTGGCGAAAAGGTTCAGTTATTCGATGATCTCATAGCCATCAATGAAAATTCCTTTAGAGGTAATCAGGAAGCCGCCTAAATATTTGGTAAATGTATTCACTCTCCAGTATATATTATTTTGTCAACTAGCGGCGAAGCCGCTTAACATAGTTTTCAAGAAAATTTATCCCCTATATCGCATAACTACGGGCTTGCCCGCACCACGTTATACAAAAATCTGCGTAGCGGATTTTGTATAATGTTCCGGCTGTATGCAACGGTTTTGCAGGGCGAATAAGCAAACCGTAGGTTTGCAGTCCTGTAAAACTGTGGGTGGAGTGTGGCGTGATAATGGAGCGTAACGGAATGACCTAGCTACACGGAACCCCGAGGGCCTTTAGGCCCGTCCTGTTGAGACTGTCGGGAAAGTAGCTACACAACAAAAACCATGCTATACTCTGGCTATCATGGCCCGTTATAAATATTTTGACAGTTGGGAGGTGATCTAAAAAGTATGATAATAGTATAATGGGCACCTCTGGAAACTATGTTTTTGAAGTATATTTCTACCATTTCTATTACGTTCGCCTGTACCAAATGTTCCCGATATTCCCATATCATCTTCTCGTCCGGCACGGTATCACATAAGCCCAGTCCCAGAAAACGCATGAAACTGAGCCGGTCTTTTATTGCGAAGCATCTGGTATAATACCCCGGAGCTTGCTCCGGTTCAAAGTATGAGTATAATTGAAGGATGAGCCAGAGAATACATAAACCAAGGAATGTGAGTATAATCATGTATCATATAGTATGTCCTGTGAAATACAGGAGAGTGGTAATAAATAACAGAAGAAGCAGACAAGAAATTGAAAGAGATATGTTTGGAGATAGAAAAACGATATGAGATAAAATTTCTTGAAATAGGGACAGAGGAAGATCATGTACATTTTCTGGTACAGTCAGTGCCTGCATATAGTCCGGCAAGTATCGTACAGAGGATAAAGAGTATAACGGCAAGGAAAATATTTGAAGCATGTCCAGAAGTGAAGAAATCTTTGTGGGGAGGAGAATTCTGGACACGCGGATATTACATATGCATAGTCGGAGAACACGGGGATGAAGAAACGATAGCAAGGTATGTAAGGAATCAAGGGCGCAAACCAGAGGACTATGAAAAGATATATGAAAACAAGCAGTTAGAATTATTCTTATAAATCAGAGATTCGTTGGTGAAACATACCCAGGAGCTTCCTCCTGGGTTCTTGATTTGAATATATACTATCGAGTTGCTCTAATTCCTTGTATTATAAAGAATTAGTGAATCTATGATGTGTATTTAGTTATGGAAAAATTAGTAAGCAACTGTTGAACCCTCTTTCCATTGATGATTTTTGTATAAATGCTAAAAAAATATCGATCTAAAGAAAAGATGCTCTTGACATTTTTTTTGTAGTTCGCTATAGTGTTATTAACATTCCCCTGT
>JAITJS010000084.1 GCA_031278815.1 Treponema sp. | reverse complement strand
TACTCCGTCCCACTTCAGAGGCATGGGAGAGCTTGGTAACATTGGTTTCGTTTTTGACCAGGGTTTGGGTTACGCTCTGGATATTTGCCAGCATCTGTTCTACGGCGCTTGAAGATTGGTTCACACAGTCGGTCTGCTTTTGAATCTGAGCGTTGAGGGTTTCAATGTTTTCTACCACCTGTTTCATGGTAGCATTAGTACCCTTGACGCTCACCGCCTGCCGGTTAGTCTGCGTCTTGATACGGTGGATGTGTGCGGTGATTTCGTTGATGGAGGCGGCGGTTTGCGTCATGTTGCTGGCAAGGTCAGCGCCGGTTTGAGCGAGCATGGCAGCCTCTTTCCGTATGGACAGGACAAGGCGCTTGATCTTGTCTACGGTGAAGTTCAAGTAACGGGCAAGATCCCCCAGTTCATCCTGAGAATGTACGGTGATTTCCGTGGTGAGATCCCCTTCGGCAATGTCTTTGAGCATGGTCATGGTGTAGGCAATGGGGCGGCTTATGGACCGGGCAGTAACGATGACCCCTGCGGACATAAGGACAATGGTAAGCAGCCCCAGGATAAGGCATATAAGCACCATCCGGTAAACCGGCGCTATGATAGTGCTGCGGGAAACACTGACTACCAAGGTCCATGGTTGAGAGAAATATCCGATGGTAAAGGGGGCTGCATAATACTGGATGACCGTATCTGATTGCGGGGGACGGTATGAGAAAGAGACCCGGGTTCCTTTGGTAACCGTATTAACCATGGTATCCAGGAAGGGACCGAAGGTGTCGCTTTCCGACTCCCGCATATCCTTCCCCAGCCGGCTTGGGTCGCTGTGAGCTACAACAATACCCCCTGAGCTGAACAAGAACGCATGACCGTCGCCGAAGGGTTTAATCGCCTCCACAATAGCCTGTATTGTTGATAATTCAAGAACATCTCCTACCAGTCCTATAATCCTACCGTTATCCTTTACCGGATGACACATTTGGGCGCTTAACCGCTTTGTTTCCGGATGTACAAAAGGATCAAATACAAAATCAGTGGTGATTGGTAATTGCATAAGGGCATCCCACGTGAACTCAAGACCTTCTATAGCAATTACTTTAGGCCCATCCGGTCCAATGGACCAAGCAGGTATGAAGCGTCCGGTCGCGTCGGTTCCGGGGGTATTGGCATATTCCGCATCCATGCCGTCAAGTCCATCAGGCGACCAGTTGGCATAAACGTCGCTTAATCTCGGATTCGTGATGAGTGCCTGTCTCAACATAAGATTGAACTGATCCCGGCGCTGTTCAGCCGGTATTTCTTTGTAACCGTGCATTATGCCCGCTAGCGTTCTGACCACATCCATAGATTCGTTAAACCAATTTCTTATCTTATCGCCAGTCTGTACGGCAAGACTGTTTGCTTCTTCATCGACCAGACGGCTGATTTCCCGCTGGGATTGGAATAGGGTAACGCCGGCTAAAATACCGATGCCGATGAGGTTGAAGATACTGATGATGAGCACCAGCTTCATACCGATTTTCATAAAACACTCCTTGTAGCGATGGCGTGAACAAGGCCTTCCCCTCCACGTCCATCTTTATGAATGAGCGGCTAGAATTACGATGAAACCAGCCGCTTACCGCAAGTTACTCCATTCAGTCAACCTTGAACCGGGCGCCTTCAGTCATAAGTATTTCTATCTGGTTCTTGTTCTCTATGCTTATGTTATTGACCCGGTTCACCGCCGTATCTATCTGTTCTGCTTAGGATGCCATCTCCTGTATACCTTCCCCTATCTCTACCGTTATCCCTTCAAGCTTGCCCTGCTCTTCCAGGGCGTTGCGAACCGTAGTCTTTTGATCCGTTACGGTCTTCACTCCATCGCTTATTGCATCAAAGTTCAGTAATACCTCATTGGTAGACGTAGTTATCTTGTCTATGGATTCTTTTATCTTAGGAAAGAATAGAACTTATGGTTTTTGACTGGTCCGTGGAAGACGCTGCCAGTTTGCGTATTTCATCGGCGACAACCTAACCTCCTTGATATTGACAACTCTCCAAAGTCTGGACGTCCCCTGTTCAACGGACCGTTGGTTAAACCGCTTTGCCGCTTGTTAATGGCTAACGGTGCGGCATATCCGAGGGACGAATGTTTACGGAAGCTGTAAATTTTGTTACATAGTATACCATTCACCAGTGTTATGGCTAGTGCTTTTCTGCCTTTTAGCTGAAGTTCCTAGCTGTTACCTCTTTACCGTCCTAGGTCAGGGCTCACTCACTATGCCTTCACGCAACCGGTTTGTGCTCTCTAGGCGTATGGTAGTTACGCTCTGTATAGAGGGTAGATCGAAAGGCTCCGATCTTGGGAAGCTATTAAGGGCCTGGATAGGTGATGCTTTCCGCGTATAGTACCGATATTAGTACCGAGATGGTTTGTTTAAAAAGAGCGGTACGAGGAGTGAAGATGATGAAAACATACAGAGGTTCTCAGGTTTTAGGGGTCCTGTTTTTTGGTACGATGCTTTTGGTCCTCACCGGGACAGCCCTGGGACAGGTTAATACAGAAGAACTGGGGAAAGGGCAAGGGCAGGTTGAATTTTTTAACTATGAAGGCCCGGTTACCCGAATTGATTCCAGGGCCCAGATCCGCGATATTGGGTATACCCTGGGAAGGGCCGTAGCATCTGGTGCGCTCCGAAGCGGATCTGAAAGCCGGTATTTTGTGATTCACGGGGCTTCCGGCTCTGAGGGGCTTACCTTGGATGCGGATATTTTTGGCCTGGGTGCATCAGTAGGGGTGGATCATATCCGCAACCTCAGGCTCATCATCCAAGGGTATTTGGAAGGGGCTTATAATTATGCAGCCCAAGATGCCAATCTCCTTGCCCAATACATCACCATCTATAATGCGGTATACCGAGGGAACTGGTCTTATTTTAGCATCACCTACAAGCAATCGGTCCTCCGGTATGTAACTCCAGACCAAGCAGGGCTCGCGCTACGGTTTAGTGAATGGCCGGGAAAGACCCTCATGCTCATTCCCTTAGGCCCAGGAAGCGCAGGCTCCTTAAGTGCCATAGATACAAGCTCCATCAGCGATTCCCAGGTCCTTGAAGAGTTACGTAAAGCAGAGGATTTAAGTATAGACCAACGTAAAGACATGGTTGCATTTAAGGAACGGGAAGCAGACGAAGCAGAACAGGAAGCCCTACGGCAACAGCAAGCCATTGCCCAGGAGGAAGCGCGGCTTGCCGCAGAACGAGCAGCCCTGGAAGCAGAACAAGCGCGGCTTGCCAAGGATCGTTCCTTCGCTGTAGCAGCCCAGGAAGAAGCTGCACAGCAACGGGAGCAAGCCCTACGGGACCAGGAAGCGGCCTTAGCAGCACAGCGGGAACAGGCTGAACAGCTTGAAGCATTTGCCGAGCGGAAACGGGAGGAAGCGCAACAGGATAGGCAGGGGATCGCCGGGGATCAACAGGGCCTCTTGGATGAGGGCGTGGATGTGCAAGGTACAGAAAGCACTGGAGAAGAACCTGTAGCAGAGGTAGAGGCAGGGGAAGGGGAAGCGCAGGGGAGCCTTGAGCAGGTCGAAGTAGAAGGCCGGAGTAACGAGGCCGATGCTATGGATGGAGGTGACTTAAACGATGCAAGCCCTGATGAAGCAGCAGCCCTGGAGGAAGAAGGCAGCGAGAATGCCGGGGAAGCTGCAAGGAGCACCGATGCAGAAGCTGGGGATACAGAGGAGCAGCAGCAGGAACTATCCTTTGAAGCGGTTGAAAACGCTCAGGTTCCCGGAGTGGTGGGGATAGCCTTAGCCGGTTCCAGCTCCCTTCAGGGCAATGTGGTGAAGATCAACCCTGCATCCGGTGCGGAACTGAAGCGGACTGAGCTGAACACGATTACCATTAGAACCGTGGTCTTAGTGGACAATCAGATCATCGCGGTGGCAGGGAACGGGAATAGGCGGGGCCTTGTAGCCATTGATCTTAATACGCTGGAGGTACTGTATCAGGGGGAGGATGAGATCCATCAGGAGAGCCTCCTCTGGGTTAATGGCAGGGATCTCTATGGGATCATAGTTTCTGAGGGAAACTGCTATCTTGCCCGGTTTGATACCACCTTGGTCCTCCAGGCCCAGTCGGAGATCCAGGTCCATCCCTATGGGACGCTTCTCTTTCAGGATAACCTGCTCAGTACCCAAGACGCAGAAGGCAAAGCAGTGATCTTAGACATCCTTGATTTACTCGAAAGGAGATAAACCCTCTATAACTTTGGGGGGCCTCTTGGCCCCCCTGCGGTCCCGGCTTGTTCATACCAGGGTCTTTTATTATAGTAATAAAAAATCCCTATCGCAGAGCGGGGTATTAAACCCTACTGTAAGGGCGCTGTCGCGCTTCATGCGAGCGCGTGAAATGAAACAACAAACCAAACCATTAATAAAGGGGAAAAACATCGGTAGACTCACCATCCCAGACGCTCTTATCCTGATACTGTTGCTCATCGGCTTTATTCCCCTATACGCCCGGGATATAGAGATAACCGTGGAAGATAGCGATTTAGCCCTTCCCTTGGAAGGGGCCCGTCTCCGTGCTTGGGATGGACAGGAGTATACCTGCGATGCGGAAGGCAAGGCGCGTATCTCGGTTCCGGATGATCGGTCGGTGGTGATCCAAGCCGCCTATCCAGGCTATGACAATGGCAGCCTCCTCATCCCTAGAGAGGGGAGCAGTTTTATCCTTTTGCTCCACCTCAGCGGCATCCTGGAAAATCAAGAACTGGTGATCGAAGCCTCCCGGCCCGGAGTTAGCGAAACCAGAAGCGGCCGGAGTGTGGCCATATCCGATAAGGAACTCTCCCGAACCGCGGAGATCGGCATCATCGAAGACCTGATGACCTCGATTAAGCTCCTCCCTGGAGTAGGGTATGCGGGTATGTTTAACGCCATGCCTTCCATCCGCGGGGGAACCCCTGGAGACTTGATCGCGGTTCTGGACGGGTTCTACCTTGAGCAGCCCTATCACTGGGGAGGCGGGGTTTCCATCTTTGATCCCCGGATGATTCAAAGCGCCCAGCTTTCCCACGGGGTCTTTTCCTCCCGGTATGGACACACCATTTCAGGGCTTTTAGAGGTAACCTCGAAAAAGCCTTCCGGTACTGAAACCGAGCTTGAATTGGGGCTTTCTTCGAGCGCTACTAACCTGAACCTTTCCTTTCCCTTATGGGGAAACGGAGGGGTCCTGGTCATGGGGAAGCTCACCTATTGGGACCCCTTTGTGTGGGGGGCCAAGCTGTTTGTGGAAGAGGTGCGGTATATTACCACCGCGCCCTATATCCGAAGCGGCGCTTTCTCCGCGAACTACCGGTTTACTCCGGATATGGAATGGACCGCTAACGGCTTTATTGGGGGCGATGGGATGGCGGCCTATTATCAGAATGAAAGCGAGGCAGATGGCTTGGTAAGCAAAAGCGACATGCGTTTTAGCTGGGATAATAAACTGGGCTTTCTCATTACGGGTATAACCCTTAATCCCCTGCCCTCCATGGTCCTTAAAGCCACTGCCGGCGGGGGCTTTCATAGTGCAGACCTGGATGCAGCGATGCAAAACATCGTGCATGTCCCCTATTCAGCGGACTTTCAAGAGGAATTCTCCCCGTATCTCAACGACCAAACCTCCTATGAGCTGGATACGACGATGGGGGACAAGATGACCGAGTTGACCATCAATTATCAGGGGCGCCTTGATGCGGACTGGGATTTAAGCAAAGGCTTTCTCTTTGCCGCAGGGGTCCAGGAATTGTACAGCCAATGGATTGAGGAAGAGAGCGCCCATATCTGGCGGGAGGACTTGGATAAGGAAAAGAGCCGGGAAAGAGGCACTCCCTGGTATACCCATTACCCGGTTACCTTCAGTAACGATGTACGGAACCAGGGCTTTTTTTCTTCCGGGTATACCCTGGTAACATTTACCGGTCCTCAGCAGCGTTTTGGCGCTGAACTGGGGCTGCGGCTGGATCATCTCTACTTTGTCGGGAAGGATTTCACCATTCAAACCGCGCCGGCCTTTAACCCCCGGCTGAACCTTGACTTCGGCATTCTGAAAGACAAGGGGCCCCTAGATTCTTTAAGCCTTACGGTAGGGACCGGTTTATTTTCTTCTATGAACACCAACTTGATCTATATTACGAAGAACAGCGGCATTGAGGATTTTGCTATGAAACAGAGCCGTTCTTGGACTAGTATTCTGGGAACCAAGCTGGATTTTTCCCAAGGTTATAGCCTTACTATCGAAACCTATATCAAGCGGGTGTTTGATCGGGCGTATCAATCATTAGTAACCCGGGAAAATACCCTGGTACCGGAGTATCGGTTTGACGGTGAGGGCCGTATCTGGGGATTTGATGTGATGCTGCAAAAATTGGATGCCCGGTATTGGGACGGCTGGATCAGCTATTCCTTTAACTATGCCCGGTACAAGAACCCCACCAGCAGCGATGCAGAGGCAGATGAGCCGGATTGGTATTACCCTTCGTTTCACCGCTTTCATAACCTGAACCTGGTTCTGAATATTAAGCCCCTCCAGTCCTTCCATATCGCGGTCCGTTTTGGGTTTGCCAGTGGCGCGCCTAAAAGTGTGGTAGGGGAAGTTACCAGCTATCCGGTCAGCGTATCCAATCCCGATGGTACAGAAAAAGTCATTGAAAAATGGAAACGCTTATCCCGCTACTCCGATACGGAGCGGGACGGTTTCGCCCTCCCCTTGGATATTAAGTTTTCGTTCTTCCGGTTTAATCCGGGAGGCAAGGTACGGTCGGAAATCTATGTGGCTGTGGAAAACACCTTGGCCTTCCTCAAGACGAGACAACGTAATACCACCTTTAATAGTTATACCGGGCAAGAAGAGGAAGGGAGCAGTACCGCCAGTTACCAATTGCCCATTCCCATGCTATCGGTGGGATTTAAATGGACTTATTGATGCATAAACCAGGAATGAAAATCACCGGATGGCTCCTGGGTATCCTCCCCTTGTTTCTGGTCTGTTCGAGTTGCGCCACTTTGGTTGAAAAGGCCGGACAGGTACTGGAAGGGTCCCTGTTTGTAGAGAAGACCCTCGGGGTGTATCGAGGGGCAGAAGGCATGGAGATCCGGTACGTGCAGGTAAAAACGAGGGATCCCCTTATAAAAAAGATAGAAAAGATGGTGGTCTCCTTGAAAGCATATCCAGGGGCCCAGCTTTGGACCTCCCCGCCGGATGAAGCGGGTCGAGTATTTCTGCAGGAGCTTCGGTTTTTAGGGGGTAGTTATACGGGGTGGAACGAATTTACCCTGGATCTGACCGGGGAGGCCCTCCTTATCCTGCAAAGGAACAGTGCCTTATGGCGAGGGCAGGAACCTATAGAACGGGTCCAGATTTCCCGCGGCAAGATCCGGCGGGAACAGAAGCGGCTTGTGGGGGAAGAGGCCCTCACGGCCCTGCGAAACCGGTACGCCCGCATTGCAGCATTAACCGAATGGATGCATGCCCAAGAGGATCTGCCGGATTTTGCCGGTCAAAAGGACTTTGGGGCTTACTGGAAACCCCTGCTCATGCCGGAACTGGTGGGGCCCAAGAAACGCCCTGCGGGATGGACCGCCGAAGCTGCCTCCTGGGTCCGGGGAGAAGCAGTTTTATGGAACCAGGATTACACCGAAAAGGTCTTCCCGGAAAGCCTTTGGGGGCTGCGGAATTCCGGCGCCCTGCTGCGGGATTGGGAAGAAGCCCTTTCATGGATATACCTGGACTATCAATGGGATAAGCTGATCCGGGGTATTTCCCAGGAATACATCTTGACCAAAATCAAGTGAGCGAAAATGATGGTGTAGACAGGGAAAAAGGAAAAGATCGTGCACCTTAGATTCAGAAAAAAAAGAAGCCGCTTTGAAGCGGGGAGCGCCTCCAGTGATATTGCCTTTCTGCTGATCATTTATTTTATCGTGATTGCGGGCTTTAATAGCAATATGGGATTCATCCTGCATCTTCCTGCCAAGGATTCCACCCGTTTGATCCTGAAAGAGGATCTGCTCCGTTTTGCATTAGACCCGCAAGGGGCCCTTCTGTACCAGGAGCGGGTCATAGACTTCTCTGCCGCGGAACAAGCGATAAAAGCCGGGGTGCAGGCCAATCCCAATCTTGCGGTGGTTTTAAGTATCGCGCCCCAGGCCCCTTGGCAGCAGGTGGTTTCCTTTGTTGAACTGGCCCAAGCCCTGGAGGTCCAGGCCTTCTCCTTTTCCATGCAAGATCAAGCTGTTTCTGGAGGGGCTTTATGAGGCTTCGCCGGCAGCGAAAACAGTTCGTGATTCCCCTCAATTCCATGTCTGATGTGGCCTTCCTGCTCCTCATATTCATTATGCTGGTTTCCCTGATGAATTATCGCCGGGAGGTGAAAATCGAGTACCCCGAAGCCGCTACCGCAAAAAAGACCAGTGCGGAAAAGAACCTGGAAATTTGGGTTGACCTGACAGGGGCCCTCTACCTAGACGGGCTTCCCAGTGATGTGCAGACCATTGAAAACAGCATCATCCACACCTATCAGGAAGCGCCGGATACCCGGATTCATATCATCGCAGACCGGGAGACCCCCTTTGAGTATGTGAACCGGGTAGTACAGATGCTCCAGATACTCCAATACCGGGTGGTGAGCCTGGTAGTTAAGGACCGATAATGGAAGCAGGTCCGCGACTCTTTACCCATAACCGGATGCGGCTGGCCCTTTTTCTGCTGGTGGCAGCCTTACATGGGCTTGTCATCTTTTCCCTGGTTTTCCCTATGGGAACCTCAATAGAAACCCTTGAACCTGAGGCCAAGATATTCAAACTGGTGGACATCCAGGAAGACCTTCCGCCGCCGCCTCTGCCGCCACCCCCTCCACCTCCTCCTGAGCTGCCGCCGCCGTCCCAGCAAACCATGGTAGAAGCCATCGCAGAAACTATGGTAGAAACCGATGAAGTCCCCGAAGACCAGGTGGTGGTTGCATCCCTGCCCTCTGTGGCTCCTCCGCAGCCGGTTCAGTCTCCATCCCGGGGCCCGGAATACCTTCGTATGGACCAGGTTTCCAAGCGTCCAGTATTTGACGAAGGGCATATCCGCAAAAACCTGGTCTACCCTCCCATTGCGCTCCGCTCTAACCTTGAAGGAACCGTGATCCTGGCGCTGTTTATCGATGCCCAAGGGGAGATTCGGCGGATCACGGTGCTGAAAGAAGATCCCCCGGGCCGCGGCTTTGGAGAAGCCGCGGTTAATGCCTTCAAAGGTATCCGGGCGCTGAGTCCTGCGGAAGCCAATGGGGTAGCGGTGGGTGTCCAGTACCGGTATCCTATACGCTTCACCATACGATAACCGTACAAACCTAAGTCCTTTCTAGTGATTGAAGACGCAGTCGCTCCCCTCACTACAGAGCAACCGCCGCAGCTTAGGGCAGGAAAAGGGTTTCCCTGTGCCGCTTGATATTCATGAATGGTATGGTATAGTAGGCACTATAAGCAAAGGGGGAATGTAGTATGCTTACACGCACTTCTTTTACTTTTAGTTCTTTTCTATTCTATCCCTACCTACTTTATAAGTTTCTCATCATACTCATACTGGCAACAGGAGCCTGGGTACTGCCTGCTATAGCAAATGATACACAGGCTCCTCAGTGGTGGCAGAATCCACCCCAGGACGTTGCCTATTACTATGGAGTGGGAAGGGCAGATGTGGAGGGGGAAGAGTGGGACGCATGGGAGGAGGCACGGAACCAAGGCTTACTAGATATTGCTGAACAGGTAAAGACCCGTATACTTGCCATGCAAGCAGACTACAACCGACAGGCCGGTAACAAGGCTTCCAATTTCTTTGTCAGCATAAGCACTCAGATAACTCAAGTTGTCGAGTATGATACCAAGCCCGTTAAGCGTGAGCGCAGGCTCAATACCTGTTATGTGCTCTTGAGAGCCCCAAAAGATAAGGCCCGTGCCATTATAAGCGACTTAATTGACCAAGAGGTGCAAAAGAATCCGTTGTTCCAGAAGGAAACGGCGCAAACGATAGCGGAGATCGGCGTAAAACCCACGCCGATCTCCATATCCACGCTGTCTCCAACAGGTAACTATGCCAAAAGAAACAGCCTCGGGATAAACCTGGCGCTTGAATGGTCTGACGATGAACTCGGCATGGGAGTTGAGCTTCTTGAATTCCATTGGTCATTCCTGTCCTTCACCTCAGTGGGTATAGGGTGGTACCCCTATTTTGTAGGCGGCTATGATACCTGGGAATTTGAGACCATTGCTCTAGGTGCTTCTTTATATGCAGGCTTGGTCTATCCCCTTGCCACAAACCATGATGGGTTTAACGCGTGGCTCTACACGGACTTTTTGTTCACTATGCAAGGAGTGTTTGATAAAGGGTTTATGACCGGAGCCGGATTTGACGCAGGTATTGCCCTTACTTGGGATGGTCCGGGGCTTGATATACGGTACCGTGGGGTGGTGTATGAGAACCATTACGCCAATTCCCTGGGTATTGGGTTTGTGCAGCTGTTTAATGACTGAGATACGGGAGGAAGAGCAATGAACAGAACAAAACGAGCGATAGTGTGTATGATAGCATACGCGGTCTGCACGGCGCTTAGGGCTCCCGGAACCGTGTATGCACTCCCGTCTTTCGTAACAGACCCGCCCTATGATGAACAGTATTACTATGACTTCGGAGAGGCTGAAGCGTATGACGCAACGAGGGCATGGGCGCTCGCGGAAGAGCGGGCGCGGGAGAGCGTTAGGTATCAGATTGAGACTCGGGTAGAGGCGATGCAGCTCGACTATGTGGCACAGACCGGCAAGCGTGCGGAGGGCTTCTTTACGGAAGTGAGACACCTTGTATCTGATGTTATCGTGCAAGCACAAAAATATAAGAGCGAATCTGAAGGCAACAAGTATTACGTGCTGGTGCGTACCGGAGGCATAGAGGAGAAAGTCCTGGAACTGGTGAAGGAGTATGCCCAAAAGACGAATGACCCTGACTTTGAGCAGGCGGCGAAAAAGGCGATGAAGCGTGCCTTTGATAAAGCCGCAGCGGTGATTCAGCGGGCGGAGGGAAAGGCGAAGGAGGCTGAATTGGAAAAAACGGAGGCGGCGCGGAGAGTGGCGGAGGAGGAACGGAAAAAGGCAGAGGCGACCCGGAGAGCGGCAGAAGCTGCGGAGGCGGCGCGGAAGATGCGAGAGCGGGCCGACTATGCCAAAAGAAACAGCGTGGGAATCAATCTGGCGTTTGAATGGTCTGGCGATAAATTCGGCATGGGATTGGAGAGTATTGAAAGCCATTGGTCCTTTCTGCCTTTCACCTCAGTGGGTATAGGGTGGTACCCCTATTTTGTAGGCGGTTATGATACCTGGGAATTTGAGACCAGTGCTCTAGGTGCTTCTTTATATGCAGGTTTGGTGTATCCCCTTGCCACAAACGATGATGGTTTTAACGTACGGCTCTACACGGACTTTTTGTTCACTATGCAAGGAGTGTTTGATAAAGGGTTTATGACCGGAGCCGGATTTGACGCAGGTATTGCCCTTACTTGGGATGGTCCGGGCCTTGATATACGGTACCGTGGGGTGGTGTATGAAGGCCATTACGTCAATTCCCTGGGTATTGGCTTTGTGTGGATGTCTAATGACCGGTGAGCAGGGAGAGTCATGAACAGAGTACAAGCGATACGGTGCATAACAGCCTGCACGGTACTTAGGGTTACCGGAACCGTGTATGCCCTCCCGTCTTCCGTAACAAACCAGCCCTCTGATGAACAGTATTACTATGACTTCGGAGAGTAGGGCCCCATGATACGGTACAAAAGCCGAAGATTTCTGGCGTGCTTCCTCCTTTGTGCGCTGGGAATGGCCCAAGGGCTCATCTCTGAGGAGACGTATACTCTGGCCAAGCATAGCGGAGCGGTCCGGTCCCTGGCCTTTAGTCATGACGGGATACAGATCGTCTCTGGCTCTAGTGATGGAACCCTGAAGCTCTGGGATGCAGGAAGTCATCGGGTGATCAAGACCTCGTGGCAAGGAGGGCTTATTGTATCCGTAGCCTACAGTCCCCATCAAAAGCGGGTAAGCGCCGGTTCTAGTGATGGGATCATCCGAATCTGGGATCCCGAGAGCGGCCTGTATCGGAGCCTTATCGGGCATAAAGGCGCGGTTAATTCCCTGGCCTATAGTCCTGAGGGGAGCCGGCTCCTCTCAGGTTCGGATGATGGAACCCTCAAGGTCTGGGATGCCCAGAGTGGTCGGGAACTTACGACCTTGGTAGGACACCGGGGCTATGTATTGGCAGTGGCCTATAGTCCTGATGGAGGGCGGATCCTCTCGGGGGCAGTGGATAGAACCCTCAAGGTCTGGGATGCCGCAGGGGGAGGAGCCCTTATGACCCTGGAAGGACACGAAGATTATGTACGGTCCGTGGCCTATAGTCCTGATGGAAAGCGGCTCCTCTCGGGTTCGGATGATAAGACCCTCAAGATCTGGGATGCCCAAAGCGGAGTACTGCTCAAGACCCTGAGCGGACATGAGGGCTATGTTCGGTTCGTGGCCTATAGCCCTGAGGGGACTAAGGTCATCTCAGGTTCGGATGATAGGACTATCAAGATCTGGGATGCCCAAAGTGGGCACGTCCTCAAGACCCTGAGTGGTCATAAAGATAGGGTGTACGCCCTCGCCTATAGACCTGATGGAAAGATCATCATCTCTGGTTCTGGGGATACTACCATTAAAATATGGGAGGATGTTTCCCCGTGAGATCCTTCCTCAGAGCATAGCCAGATAGGGCTCAAACCTTACATGAAACATCAAGAAAGAAATGGATAAGGAAATAATTATCGTGAGTAAAGCCAATCTCTCCGATGTCTACCGGAGTTATATTGCCTGTCTAAACCAACAAGATTGGTCGAAGCTGGAACAGTTCGTTGATAATAATGTATATTACAATAATAAGCAGATCGGATTATCTGGTTATCGTGAAATGTTAGAAAGAGATTTTTATGAAATCCCGGATCTTCATTTCAACATTGAACTTTTGGTTTCAGATAGGCCTTATATAGCGAGCCGGTTAGTATTCGACTGTTCGCCAAAAGAAAAGTTCTTTGGTCTTGATATAAAGGGAAAGAGGGTTTCCTTTTGCGAGCATGTATTCTATGAATTCCAGAAAGAAAAAATAGTGAGCGTATGGTCAATCATAGATAAGGCAGCGCTTGAAGCTCAACTTTAGGGTGTTGTCCGCCAATACTGCTTTTTGTATATTTGGCACATTGCATAGTAAGGTTTGGGGGAACTTTCGGCCCCCCAAATGCTTATAAAATTGCCCACAAGCTGCAAAGGTCCGGGTTTTTATGGGTTTATCCTCCTGATACCCTGATGAACTTTGACGTGCGCGGTAACCACGTCATCCAAGCCCTTCGAGAACCGGCACTGTTTTCCGAGGACGACCAGGCCCTCGGTTCGGGGTTTCTTTAAAAGACAGATCCGGCGGGGGAGTATCGTTTTTTTCCGGCTCTAGGGCTATGGCTTTGGCTGCCGCCAGATTAGGATCCTCAATAGTTACCCCTCCTCCCGGAGCCTCTGGGATAGGAACAGAGGCTTCCTCTGGAGAACCGGGGGCAACCGATGCTCTAGCAGGGAACATGAGCTTTCGCAATGTCCCTTCGATTTCCTTGGCAAAGGTAGGATTTTCTTCCAGGTAAACCCGGGCATTATCCCGGCCTTGCCCAATCCGTTCTTCCCCATAGGAATACCAGGCTCCTTTCTTATCAATAAGCTGATATTTTACCGCCCCGTCCAGGAGGCTTCCTACAGCCGAAACTCCCTTACCGAACATGATTTCCAACTCCGCCCGCCTAAAAGGGGGGGCCACTTTGTTTTTTACTACCTTTACCCGCACCCGGTTTCCAATCGCATCCGCATCCCCCTTCTCTATGGTTTCGATCTTGCGGACTTCCAGCCGTAGGGATGCATAAAACTTGAGGGCATTACCTCCGGTGGTGGTTTCCGGATTCCCAAACATGACCCCGATTTTCATACGGATTTGGTTGATAAAAATGAGGATGGTCCGGGATTTTCCGATGATTGCGGTGAGCTTCCGCAGGGCTTGGCTCATAAGCCGCGCTTGAAGCCCCATGTGGGCGTCTCCCATATCTCCCTCAATTTCCGCCTGAGGAGTCAGGGCCGCTACAGAATCCACCACCAACACATCCACCGCACCGGAACGGACCAAATTTTCGGCAATTTCCAAGGCCTGTTCCCCGGTATCAGGCTGGGAAATCCACAGTTCGTTGTTATTAACCCCCAGGTTTTTCGCGTATATCGGATCCAGGGCATGTTCAGCATCAATAAAAGCGGCGATACCTCCTTGCTTCTGGGCCTCTGCAATGGCATGAAGCGCCAAAGTGGTCTTCCCTGAAGATTCAGGCCCATAGATCTCGATGATACGCCCCCGGGGATACCCGCCTATACCAAGGGCCTCATCCAAAAGTATGGACCCAGAAGGAATTACCTCGATACCCGCCGCACTGGTATGGGTTCCCAACTTCATAAGTGAACCAGAACCGAACTGTTTCTCGATCTGAAGCCGAGTCGCTTCCAAGGCCTTCTCCCGTTCTGCCATCGAAGCCTGAGCATGTCCCTTGAACTTATCGGACATGGATTCCTTGACTTTCTCTGTTCTTTCTATATTAGTCATCTTTGCCACGCTTTCCTCCCTATCTATACTAATGCAGCTTTATCGGTTACTGCTTTAATGAGCCTTCCCATTTTTTTGCTTTTCTCAAGGATATGAAGCTATGCTCTAGCTTGTCAATGCGTAATGGCTTCAGGCCAACCATGTAACCGGTGACCCTAATTTTCATCTATCAATTTATCCTAGGTTTGATCCAAGGGAAGACTTGACAGACCCCCTGTTTTTTTCCATCATAGAGCAGATATGGATGACCTGTTCTTGAAGAACTCCCTTATGAAGGCCCCATCGTTGAAACGATCTTATTTGGAAAGTTTAACCACCCTTGAATTGATACGATTAGCCGATGGTTTTGGTATTGATATTCCCCCAGATTTGGAGCGGATTTTTATCATTGCAGAAATACTAGAGATTACCTCTGATTATGCCCCCAATGAAGCCGACGCAGAAGCTGCGGAAGCCCCTCCCCTGGTGGAAACCGATATACCTGAACCGGTTCCCTTGCCTAAACAGTACAATATTACCTTTATTGAGGTCCTGCTTCGGGATCCGCTCTGGGTTTTTACCTTTTGGGAAATTAAAAGTGCGGACAAAGAATATGAAAAGACCGGGGATTTTAAGGGGTATGTGCTCAAGGTTTCCCCTGTTACCCCTACGGGGGTTCCAAAAAAAGAAGAGTCCTTTACCATCCCCGTGGGGACCAGCGATACCGCATGGTATCTGGACTTTCCACCGGGAGAAGGGCGTTTCAAGGTGGAACTGTGCGCGCTTCGGGGTGGGGAAGAGCTGGTCCTTGCCACATCGCCTACCTTTACGGTGCCTACCTTGTTTAGCCCCCCAGGGCCGAAGCTTACCAGAGCAGGGAGGGCAGATGACCAGTATACCCCCCTGGCCCGGCTATCGGGAATCGAGGATTTCCACATACTTCGCAATGAGGATCGCCGTTCCCGTATGAAGGCCATAGGGTAAATGTCCGCTTTTTCCATTTTCTCTATTTTTTCTAAAGGATAGGTGTATGTCTAAACCTTATGTGCTTTCCATTGTCCTTCATGCTCATCTGCCCTTTGTCCGGCATCCTGAAGTGCCCCAGGCCTATGAAGAACGGTGGTTTTTTGAAGCCCTTTCCGAAACCTATCTCCCCTTGTTGGAAGTGTTGGACCGACTGGACGGGGAGCATATTCCCTTTCGCCTGGGGCTTTGCCTTTCCCCAACCCTCTGCCACATGCTTAAGGATGAACTGCTGATCCAACGGTATCTGGAGTATACCAACAAACAGATCGAATTCGGCCTCCAGGAGATGGAACGGACCCGCGGGGAAGGGGAACTACAAAACCTGGCAAAACGATTTTACGATAAGGTGGTAGACCGGCGGATCTTATTTGCCGAACGGTATGAAGGGAATATTCTCAAAATCTGTGATTATTACCAACGAAAAGGCAAACTGGAACTGTTAACCACCGCGGCTACTCATTGTTTTTTACCCTTTTATACATCCCACCCAGAAGCAATTCAGGCCCAGTTCGAGGTGGCCCTGACCTCGTATCACCGCAATTTTCGGAGGTCTCCTCAGGGATTTTGGCTGCCGGAGCTTGGCTGGGCCCCGGAATTGGAAAGGTATCTGCGGGCCTATAATTTCGCCTATACCCTGGTAGATACCCATGGACTCATCTGTGGTAAACCTAGTGCCGCTAAAGGGAGTTTTTACCCGATCAAAACCCCTCTGGGGGTCTTTGCCATGGCCCGAGACTATTACGCCTATCACGATATTGCAGCTAAGGATCGGGGCTTTTCCTATGCGGGAGTGTACCGGGATCTCTATGAAGATGTAGGATACGAGCTACCCTCTGAAATGGTCAAGTCTTTTCTGGGTTCCAATGGGGGTCGTACCCAAACCGGGTATAAATACCGGGCCTTGGGCTGTCTGGATCGGAAAAAGCAGGTGTATGATCCCAAGAAAGCCTCGGAAAAGGTCAAAGAGCAGGTCCGCACCTTCCTGGATGCCCGGGTGGCCCGGCTCGAGGCGGCATCTGCATATATGCCCGAGACCGCCATAAGCCTTTGCGTTTACAAGGCCGATACCTTTGGTCGCCTCTGGTATGAAGGCCCTGAATTTCTGGAAACCTTGTTTCGGGAAGGAAACGCTCGGGAGGATATTCAGTTTATGACCCCCGCAGAATACCTTTATAAGCAGGATGTTTCCCATTTTCAACGGATGGTTCCTGAATTTTCTTCCTCTGGGACCAATGGCTACGCGGAAATGTGGCTTGATGCCTCCAATGATTGGATTTATCGTCATACGGTCCGTTCACTGGAACGGATGATCGAGCTGGCAGAGCGCTTTCCCAATGAATCAGGTATTAAAGAACGGGCCTTAAACCAGGCAGCCCGAGAGATCCTCCTGGCTCAAACCTCGGACTGGACGAAGCGCTTGTACAAACAAGAATCAGTGGACTATGCCCGTACTCAGCTTGAGGAGGCGTTACGGAATTTCACCACCATCTATGAAGCCCTGGGGAGCAATTACATCAGTACTGAATGGCTTACCACCCTGGAACGGCGGCATAATATATTTCCTACTATAAATTACCGGGTCTTTCGACGAAAACGATAGGGGCTTAGGCGTGAAGTGCGCGTGAGGAATAGGGGAGCCCGGAGCATGGTACGGTGAAAGTTCACCCTGGGATATTGAAGAATTCTCTTGATTATTCGAAACATATAGCGTATGAATAAAAATAAGTATATATCAACTGCTATGAGTCGGGCAGTACACGGTGTAGTACACTAATGCAGGGAGTAACATACATGGATTTTGAGAAGGTAAAAAAAATTGCCTCTATGGCCGGAGAAAAGGGGCTTCGGGTTTCCAAAGAATGGATGAATAAAGCAGGCGCCAAGGCCCAAGACCTTGGCGAGAAGGGGGTACTGGTCATAGAAATAAAGCAGCTTAAAGGGCAAGCTCAGAAGTTGATCGAGACCCTTGGCCTTACAGTCTATGAAGCTTTGGTTACCCAGGAGCTTGAACGTATCACCCGCGATACCCCAAAAGTCAAAGAGATCCTCGCTGAAATCGCTTCAATCCAGCATAGCATTACGGAAAAAGAAACAGCGCTACAAAGCCGCATGGGATAAAGGGAGCATAGCGGTAAGAGGCTTACGCCTATCATAAGAAAACAATAGGGTTTTCCGGTAGGGGTAAAGGGGATCGCTCCTTTTTTAGGGTATCGGTGCCCATGAGTCAAATGGGGCTTAACCCATCCCCTTTACCCGCTTTAAAAAGAGCCTGGTCCGTTCCAGCTGCGGATGGTCAATGAGATACTCTGCAGGGCCCGATTCAATGAAGACCCCTCCATCCATGAACAGGACCCGGTCCGCCACCTCCCGGGCAAAGGCCATTTCATGGGTTACAATCACCATAGTCATTTTTTCCGCTGCCAGGGCGCGGATCACCATGAGAATCTCTCCCGTCAATTCCGGGTCTAGGGCACTGGTGGGCTCATCAAAGAACAGAACCTCCGGGTCCAAGGCCAGGGCACGAGCAATGGAAACCCGCTGCTGCTGCCCCCCGGATAAGGCGCAGGGGTAGGCATCTGCTTTTTCCGGGAGTCCCATCTTTTCCAGAAGCTTCCGTGCTCTCGCCTCAGCCTCCTGTTTAGTCCGGTGCAGTACATGAATCTGAGCCTCGGTGATGTTCCGAAGCACCGAGAAATGGGGGAATAGGTTAAAGTTCTGAAACACCAGTCCTACCTTGAGGCATACCCGGCGGAGTACCGCAGCCGGGGCATACACACCGTTCTGGACCATGACAGAACCCACCAAAGTGATGCTACCCTGGTCAATCAATTCCAAATGGGTAATGGCCCTGAGCAGGGTTGACTTCCCTGAGCCTGAGGGTCCAATGATGGCCACCACTTCGCCTTGGGCTACGGTGAAGGATACTTGCTGTAATACCGGGAAATTCCCAAAGGATTTAGAAACTCCCTCAACCTTGATTACTTCCATACCGGTTCATTCCTTACTACGAGCTTATTCATAATAGGAGAGCTTCTTTTCATACCAGGTGAAGGCCAAAGAAACCCCCCAGTTCATAATAAAATAGAATATCCCCGCGATGAAGATCGGCAGGGTGGAGAATTCTCGGGCCGAGGCATTCTGGGCTGCGTGGAACAGTTCCCCTACACCGATGGTTTGGGCCAGGGCGGTATCCTTAACCAAGGTGATCACCTCGTTCCCCGTGGCGGGTAAAATCCGTTTAATGACCTGAGGTAAGATGATCCGCCCAAAGGTCTGGGAAGGGGTAAATCCCAGTACCTTGGCGGCTTCATACTGGCCCTTGGTGATGGACTCGATCCCGCCTCGGTAGATTTCTGCAAAATACGCCGCATAGTTCAGCACAAAGGCGATGATCACCGCAGTAAACCGGTCATAGGATAACACAAACCGGAGGAACTGCCAAAATTCCGGAGACCCTATGACCGTCCCCAGCGTATCATGGAGGCCCTTATAGAGATATTTAGGGGCAAAATAAATAAAGATGAGCTGTAAAATGAGGGGCGTTCCGCGCATGATTAACAGATACCCGTTAATCACCCCGCGGATCACCCTATGCTTGGACATCCGTCCAAATGCCAGGGGTAACGCCAAGGGCAAGGAAAAAAGCAGGGTCAGAAAAAACACCTCCAACGAGATTACCGCTCCCCGCAGCATGATACCCAGCATTTGAACCATGATGACCCCTATTTACCAATCATGGAAATATCCGCACCGAACCATTTCATCGCAAAGCGGCTTACTGTTCCATCCTTGGCCATAGCCTCCAGGGTTTCCCAGACCTTATTTGCCAAGGCCAGATCCCCCTTCCTGAATCCGATGCCGAATTCTTCCGGGGCCAGGGTTTCCTCCAAAATACGGAAGGCTTTCCCTGAACGGTTAATGTTATCGTTGGCCACCACCAGATCCATGATGATGGCATCCACCCCGCCTACTTCCAGGTCCATCAAGGCGGTGAGGTACTCTTTATATTCAATCACCTCTTTGAGACTGGCCTTTAAGTCCGCCGCATCGTTCAAGGCATCCACCGAGGAGGAACCGGCCTGCAGCCCCGCGGTTTTTCCTGCCAGGTCTTGCAGCGTGGTATAGGGTGCATCCGCATTGACCACGATCACCTGGGCATTCTTCAAATAGGGTTTCGTGAACGTAAGGGCCGCCTTGCGCTCTTCGGTAATGGTAAAGCCATTCCAAATGCAATCAATTTCCCCGGTATTGAGTTCCTGTTCCTTGGCATTCCAGTCAATAGGCTGCAAGACCAGCTCTATTCCCAGCCGGGAAGTAACTTCCCGGGCCAAATCCACATCGTAGCCCACGATTTCATTGGCTTCATTGCGGAATCCCATGGGAGGGAACGAATCGTCCAGGCCCAGGATCAATTTTTTCTTAGCCAGGACGTTCTGCAGGGAAGCATCCGATGGGCCGGCTTGGGCAGCCCCCGTTGAGGTCGGCGCTTCCTTCTGAGCACCGGCAAACACACCATTGAGCGCAAAGAGCGCACAAACCCCAAACATAAGCACTCGTTTCATTTTCTCCATTTTCTCCTTCTCTCTTTGAATAAGGCTTCATCAGGAGTATCCCGGTAAAACCTAGAGTAGTATAGCCTTTTTAAGGGATCAAAGCAATAAGGGCAATGTCTATGCTTGCTAAAAACTGCTCCCCGCCAGCCTTAACCGGTTCCTGCTCCGCGTATAAGTCGTTCTGCCGCTTCCAGGGATATCCCCTGTTCCCGGGCTACATGGGCCCGATCTGCATATTCGATCTTGGACCGCAGGGGTTTTCCTTCAAAAAACACGGTCTTCTCCCGGGCTTCCCCAAAGGGGCCCTGTACCAAGCGTTCCGTTCGCTCCAGAGAGAGCCGATGGACCAGGGTCTCCCGGAACCCGATGGTGGAGGAACCGTGGAACAGCGTTCGCCGGAGGGAATCAAGCCTTGCAGGGGAACTGAGAACCGACACAACCGTTCCAGGCCGGGATTTCTTCATCACACAGGGGGTACAGGTTACATCCAGGGCCCCGGCTTCAAAGAGCCGCTCCATGAGGAACCCCAAGGCTTCTCCAGACATGTCATCGATGTTCGCTTCAAGGAGAACCAAGTCCTCGGTTTTCCAGGGCTGCGCTCCAGAAGGTTCCCCGGATCCTGCCCCGGTCTGGGAAGGATCTTCCTCCCGTAAGGAAAGCCTCAGGACATTGGACTTGTCCAGCTTCCGGTTCCCGATGCCATAAGCGGTCTTGAGTTCTGTAAACCGCTGTTGCTGTACGAATTCGTCCACCGATGCTGCCAGGATCGCCGCTCCCGTGGGAGTCGTCATTTCCACTTGAAAGCCCCCGGTCTTTACCGGTAATCCTTTCACCAGGATCAGGGTCGCCGGAGCGGGAACTGGCAAGGTCCCATGCGCGCAGGTAACCGTGCCTCCCCCCAGCTCAATCTCCCCACAGGTGATCCTATCCGGCTTAAGGATCTCCAAACCAATAGCCACACCGACAATGTCGATGATGGAATCCAGGGCCCCCACCTCATGGAAAGTTACCTCATCCACCGGCCGGCCGTGTACTTGGGCTTCGGCTTCGGCGATTCGCCCGAAAATAGCCAGGGCCCGTTTCTTGGCCCCCGCGCTAAGGGGGGAATGGTCGATGAGGTGCCGGATATCCTTCCAGGACCGGTGTTCCCCGTGATCATGGTGACAATCATGGAAGTCCTGGTGCTTTTCAGGGCTGAGTTCCACCACAGCGTGGGTTCCGCTGATACCCCCTCGGTGATCCCGGTGGAAGCGGAGCTGCCAACCTGCTAGTCCCAGCTTACCCAGTTCCTGGCGCAAGGCCTCAGGCTCAATGCCCAAATCAACTAAGGCCCCTAAGGCCATATCGCCAGAAATCCCGGCAAAGCAATCAAAATGCAGCGTGCTCATCCTCTGTCCTCCCTCTTTAGATCTGCGGGTACTGAAAAACCCGGTTCATATTACCCATCGCATACCCCTCCAGTTCAAAGGCCACGTATAGAAACCCAGAGGATTTGATCGCCTGAGAAATACCATCCAGGGTGGCCTCGTCAAAGAAGCGGCGCCGTTCTTCGGGAGCAACTTCAATCCGGGCAAGCTGCTCATGGCAGCGGACTCGAAACTGCCGGAACCCCCAGGCTCTGAGGGTATCCTCGGCCTTCTCAATCCTGGCTAATTTCTCTTTGTCGATCCGTTCCCCATAGGGTATCCGGGAAGCAAGGCAGGCAAAGGCCGGCTTATCCCAGGTGGGCAGATCAAAGCGCCGGGAGAGCTCCCGAATGTCGGCCTTGGTGAGCCCTGCTTCCCGCAAAGGGCTTTGGATATGGAGTTCTTCCAGGGCTTTTAATCCCGGACGGTAATCCTCCAGATCATCCAGGTTTGAGCCGTCCCATACCGTGGTGATCCCCCGGGCCGCTGCTGCAGCAAGGATGGTCCCGAATTCCAGCTTCTTACAAAAGTAACACCGTTCCTTGGGATTGGCCGCCACTTCCTCATCCAGATCTGCTTCTTCAATCAGGACATGTTCAATACCGAGCTTCTGGGCGATTAACCGGGCCCCCTGGATTTCGCTTTGAGGAAGCATGGGGGAAACAATGGTTATGGCGATTGCCTTGGGGCCCAGCGCGCTTACCGCGGCATGACAAAGGAAGGAACTATCCACTCCCCCTGAAAAAGCAACCGCCCCTTTCCCCGGGGACTTAAGGATATGCAAGAGATGCCGGTATTTCTCCGCTTGCTTTTCTTCTTCTTTTGCTATCATCATGAAAGTCCTGCCTTTGGCTTATACAATTTTTGAAGGCAGGCTGTCAATGAAGCGCAGCCGTTCCTTAAAAATTTCCACGGCCTTATCGATCATCTTCGCCAAGGGGAGTTGTTCAAGCCCAGCAAGCGAGAAATGATCCTGTTGGAGGGGCAAGAGGATCCGTTGCGCCGGGGCTTTAAGGATCGCTTCAGCCATAAGCGGGGTAATTTCCCCCATCATACTATTACTAATCACGATACCAATAGGGCCAAGGATGAAGTCCCCGTGCACCGCGGATACCCGGATGGCGTTTTCCCCAGTGGCGCCCCGGTGTGCGCCGGCTTTCATCATCCGCTCCGTAGCTACCGCATTAGTACCCAGAGCGACGATGTCTATATCATCCATGAGTTCTTTCAATCTCCCAATGAGTTGTACCCCAATACCGCCGCCCATGCCGTCAATAATAATTACCGTGTGTTTCATACTGGCTCCCCCTATGAACCGTATACCCATTTTGCGAGAAACACAAGAGGGAGAGGCTTTTAGTTTCTTCCGAACCTTCTTTTCGTATTCCTCAAGGTTAGACGGAATTTTTTGTAACGGCTTATAAAAACCTCTTGACACCAATTTTGAGAAATGTTAGGATATTAAAACTGATGGATAAAACACAATCGAGGCCAAGTGCCAAGTGATTATGTAGCCTTTTTCTTCTTTGTCAAGTACCTCCCGGAGGTATTTTTTCCAAACAACCACAAGTTTTACTCACAACTCACGCCGGAATTCTCTTATGGGGAGATGCCGGCTTATTTTTGCCCATAAAAAGCGGCTCACGCTTTTTATGGAACAAGGGGGTATCTCTTGTTAATACTCGCACCCACAAGATGGGTAGTCATTTATTAAGGAGAAAAAAATGACAAACAAAAAACTTTTGGCGGGAATACTCGGCATATTGCTGGTATTCGGGTTTGTTCTCGATAATGACGGCGGTGATCCGGAGCCAGAACTGGCAAAATGGGCCGGAACATGGAATAGTTTCGCCAATTATGTTGATGAACCTTGGTTGAATGATTTCTTTACCCAAGGCGCAACGGCTATTTCCAATTCTACCGGATAAACAGTTTCCGTGGATACAATAAAGAACCTTGCAAAAACGTATTCGCTACCCCTTTCAAATCCTTTAAGGTTAAGGATGACTCGATTACCTTTTATCAACAGCCGGACGCGGCAGGAACAGGGGTAACAATAGCCTATGCCTATGTAAAAAAGGAGTATGACGCGGGGGAAGAGGATGATTGGTATTATTTTGAGGGTGGCCAATCCAGTGACTATAAATATTGGATAGCCCTTCCATCTGCCCAGGATTCCACCCAGACGCCGGTACATTTCCATTTTCATTATGCTGCCGACGGGTTTAATGCCGCCATCGCCAAAATAGGTGGTATGTCGCAGACCGTTGCGGTTAAACAGGGGACTACCAATAACCAAGTTATAGCCCAATTCAATGTGTTATTTCAGGAAATAGACTGGGCGGAAATATTGACTTCGCTTCCGCAATAATAACGGTAAAAGGCTGATGTTTGTAGGTTTTTAAAATTCAGGGGAATGACTTATAGATTTTGAGTCATTCCCCACTGCCGGCATTTCCCCAAACTTCCGTTGCACTTCTTCTTACTGATTGTACTGCAATACCGGAAGTCCGTATTTGAATACGCTCACTCCGCAGGTAAGCACGGAAACCCCGTATGCAAGTACCGGACATTTGTGCTACAATACGGGAAGATCGTATTTAAGTACGGGAGGCCGGTACTGTCCCCCCGAAAGGGCAGTACGGCTTAAAAACCGAAGGAAGCCCCCCAAAAAAGGAGTTAGACGGAACTTCATTCCATTTCGATTAACGTGCGCGGCGATTCTGCCGCGCTAAAAAGGAGTTACATTATGCAAAACAGACTATATTCCCCGCCCCAAACGTCAGATACAGCCGGAACGGTACACGCCATAAGTATTGCCGAAATAAAAACATTATTTCTCATATCACACCTCCATTTTTATTGTACACGATACATTTTATTTAACAATTTCTATTTTTTTTAACCATGAGATAACAGTATTTTTGGAACGTAGCACCTGATTGTGATTGACCGTTATCCCTTCTAAAACTTTCGCTTCCGGCTCCATTCTCTTAATGGTTTCAATCGTTCTGGATATAGAAGTAGCGCCGCTTGTGCAAATTGGTATTATTGTCTTACCTGATAAATCGTATTCTTCAAGAAAAGTATACATGGCAACCGGAAGATCATACGCCCAAATAGGATACACTAAAAATATGATATGATACTCTTGCATATTTACCACATGGGAAGACAGCGCGGGGTGAATGTTACGGCGATTTTCATCTTCTACGCGTTTAACTGTTTCGTCATAATTCGCGGAATACGGTTCCACTGTTTTTATAAAAAACAGATCGCCGCCAACTTCCTCTTGAATCCATTGAGCCATCAATTCCGCATTGCCAACATATTTTCCATTCAGTAGGTTAACGCTTGCGGCTGTTGTCGCATCCACACTGCCGGACATATCAATGTTTCCTGCGCGGCTAAAGTAAGCGATTAAAATCGAATTATCGTTTCCTTTGATTTCGCCATTGGCTTGAGCCATGACAAAACCCGTAACGCAGGAAAACGACAATAAAAGTGAAAATACCGTTTTACACATTTTATTTCTCCTTTAGTTCTTCTCTATAAAATTGGTTCTTATCCATTCCTCTTGTTTAGACAGATCAAATGTTTCCTTGCCAAGTGCGATAGACTTTACGAGGAACGCCATATTCCTGCCAAGGGCGGCGGCTAAAACCGCGCTCCCGGCAATCCGCTTTAATACAACCCAATTCATTTTATATCTCCGTAAAATTATTTTTAAGCCTTATAGCTTAATTCACATTTTATTTCACTCAAGTCCCGAAAATCCGAGCCGCCTTTTGCATATTCACAATCACGGTTACGCCAAAAGGACACTTTTCTTCACAGCGGCCGCAGGCAATACAGTCGGAACCGTGTTTTTCCAGGGTCATGTAATGATGTATTACCGTAGGCGGTATATCCTTTTCGTTTAGGGCCGCAATGTCCGTATAGCGGCTTACCGCGGCTATATCAATGCGGGACGGGCAGGGCTGGCAGTGGTTACAGTAAAGGCAGTTGCCCCGGTAGTTTTCCCCGTAAC
>JAITJS010000123.1 GCA_031278815.1 Treponema sp. | reverse complement strand
AACATCAGCGTCCGGGGCATTGGTCGCTCCCTGTTCGGCGGCGGCTTTGCTGTCCAGGATAGAAAAGAACACAAAGGCAAGCTCAATGGGGAAGGAAGGGTCCGGCTCCCGTAGACGGAGGATCACGGTGGAATCGTCCGGGGTTTCGATGCCGGTGATCCCCTCCGCCATAAACGCGGCGTTGCCCTTGAGGTTAATGGCCCGCTCAAAACTCCATTTTACGTCTGCGGAAGTAAGGGGGTTGCCGCTGATAAAACGTATGTTGGGGTGCAGCGTAAAGGTGTAGGTCAAGCCGTCGGCGGATATTTCATACCGTTCCGCCGCTGCGGGGACGAGGTTATCCAGGCTCCCCTGAAATTCAAAGAGGTTGTCATAACAGGCGTGGATGACGGTGGACCCGTAGGGTTCATAGGTAATGCCGGGATCAAAACTCTCGTAATCGGGGTTGGCGGCGATGATAAGGTGTTTTTCCCCTTCACCGGAACTGACCGCCGCTTCTGCAGGGGCGGACTTGCCCTTACAGGCGGACAGGATCGCCAAAAGCAAGACTAAAAACAAAAATACCGTTTTTTTCATGGTGATGTCTCCTTTAATGCAGGGTGATTTGTCCCAGGGCGTTATCCCTGGAGTGATTATACAATAATATACTTGTCTTATTATATTCAAGGGTGTTTTTGCATAAACACCGGAAATCTGCATATTTTTTGTATAAATATTTAACCCCTGTCCGGATCCCGACCTCAACCGGAGGGGAAAAGCGCATGGCCGTCATTACGTTAATAACGAGAGTGACAACGGTTTGTGCATACGGAGTCTTTGGAAAAACGAATGCCTTTGCGTACCTAATTGACATACCATACCACGCTTCAATACTCCTCAGCGTTTCGGTAACCCTATCCTGGGCTATCATGAGTGTTCTGGCCGTTGCCCGCGTTCCGCTTCCATTTACTATCGAAAAATATGCGGGATCGGATATTTGGATCCTATGGGTTGTCGATATAATGCTCAACAAACAGCTTATGTCGGCACTTTTCATTACCGCACAAAAAGCGTTGTTTGCCGTTCCTGGATGTTCCGTTCTTCTTTACCTTGTCGCTTCCGCAATGGGGGCATTTCACCGGCGTTACTACCCTTATAATCCCTCCCTGTCTTTGACTATGATGTTATTAAGATGGCGAAACAGAGGGTGAAGGCAGCCGCCGGAAACCCCGCTTCTCTGGCCTGTATCCGTCCGGGGGAACCCGCCTTGAATCGTTACGAGGTACAAATCCGCAGAGGCGGAAAGTCCATGGATTACCGAATATTTTTCGGTTCATGGGTCCGGCCTCTTTCTTACCCCTAATTATCTGAATTGTATAAACTCGATGACACAGGGAGTATTTTTGATTAATCGGAGTAGACAGGGGCAGGAAAAATAGAGATTATTATTATAGTTAGTACCACCTAACTAGTAGTATATAAGGAGGTCCCCGTTATGCCTAAAAATAAAACAGAGGCCATACCGAAAAAGGGTATGCCCAGCCTGTTTGAACTTGCGGGAATGCATAAGGGGCTTGTTGTTTTTTCCGGTATTCTTGCTGTTCTTTCGTCAGCGGCCTCATTTGTTCCCTACCTGGCTATCTATTTTCTTATCCGGGAGATTATAGCGGTATTCCCAAATTGCGCTTATGTGGACGCTGCGCGGGTAATGAACTATGGCTTGCTGGCGCTCATTGGGGGAGCCGCAAATGTACTGTTCTATTTCGCCACCCTTGTTCTTTCCCAATATCGCGGCATACGGAACCTTGTATGAACTTAAAATTAACTTTGTCGCCCATATTAACCCGCCTGCCCCTGGGCTTTCATATCGGGACGGGAAGCGGGGCGCTGCGAAAAATCATGGATAAGATCATTGTACTGGACAAAGGGCGGATATCCGGGGAAGGAAGGCATGAGGAACTTATAGCCTGGAACAAGCTATATGAGAAACTATACCGCCTCCAGCAGGGCATGACGGAAACCGGAACCGCCTGATGGACGCAACGAAGGTCTTTTTCGCATACGAGCAGGCGGCGAAGGAATTAAATTTTGTCCGCATTACAAACCGGACCAGGGACCGTATCGCCGTTCAAATTGATTATGAGGATGGTAGGGGAACGGTACGGGTCTATGTTCTGTTTCCCGGTATTCTTCTTGGATTCAATGAAATTTCCGGTGGTTCTTTTCCATCATACCAGGGAAAAGTTGCCCACGGAATAAAAATCAATTTTTGTATTGATGGCCGATGCGAGATTAAAATGTCTGACGGCAGATATCTATTCCTGGAAATGGGAGATCTAAGCATTGACACTCGTACAGCGGGAGGTAAATTTACTTTTCCCTATGATCGCTTTTATGGGATTGAATTGTTTATTCATGATTCGGCCTTAGAACAACCGATGCCGGTCATATTTAGGGAAGTAGGTATTGATATAGATCATATCCGCAGACGGTATTGTCCTGATGAACAGAGTTTTATCGCAAAGGCTGGTGATAAGGTAAGATCGGTTTTTTTGAAGATTGCCGAATCACTTCCCGAATATGAATTGAGTTACTTCCGACTGCAAATCACCGAACTATTATTTCTGTTGATGTACATGGAAAAACCGGTGGAGAATGAACGCCGATCTGTTTTTACCACCGGCCAGGTAAATATCGCAAAACAGGTTATGAAAATTATCACCCAGGACTTGAGCGCGCATCACCGGGTTGATACATTGGCGAAAAATTTCTGCATAAGCCCCACATCATTAAAAAATTATTTTCATGGCGTGTACGGGCAAAGTATATCCGCGTATCTGCGGGACAAACGTATGGACAAGGCAGCGGAATACCTTGAAAAAAGCGCCCGCCCGGTTGCGGACATAGCCCTGTTGATGGGATACGAAAACGCCAGCAAATTTTCATCGGCGTTCAAATTAGCCAAGGGCGAAAGTCCCTTGGAATATCGCCGTAAGTACAGAGGTTCCCGTTGATATGTTTTTGAAACAGGGCAATTTTTATCCTTCGATAAAGGCTTTATAGTTAGGTTTTACTAACTAAATATATTTAGGGGGTTCTTATGAAAAAAATTTTGTGGATGATACCGGTAATTTTGGTATCAGTAGGCTTTTTCTCATGTTCCATGGGCACTGACGATGATGACGATGATACTAATCCTTTTGCAGGGACATGGGAAAGTACCGTTACGGATGGGGTATCCCGTAAAATCATTATGAACAATGATTTAACCTGGGAATTTCATCAAAGTGCAAGCGGAGACGCACAAGGTGATACCAGAGGCATCTATACTTATAACGGTAAAACGGCGACCGCCATTTCTTCGGAGCTCTACACGGGGACGGCATGGATGAGTACAGAAGGGCAGCCTACCAATGTTATCACCGTAACTGCGGAAATACAGGATGACGGAAAATTAGAAGTAACCGCTTACGATGGAACCTTCACGTACACAAGGAATAATTAATGACTTTTTACCCGAAGGTACATCGTGTCTTACCGGACCTTCGGGTTGTTTTTAATCAGCCTGCTAAAGCTTTCCTTACACCCAAATATCCTTCATCATGCTGATTGTCTTACTCCGCTTGTTACCCATCTCCGCATTAGGGATAAACCCGTTTTTGGTATAAAAGGCGGTTACAGTGGGGTCGTGTTCTATATCGGCGTCAACGGTAAGGAAACGGCAGGCGCAATAATCATCGTAACAGCCGATGGCTTTCCTCATTGCCGGCGGTTATCATAAAAGAGCCTATGCCCTTGTATTTTTCAGAAAATAACTGCGCTACGGCAAGTTTTGCTATTTTTATGGCAGCTATGGTTCTAAAAGGATAGTTCAGAACATGGAGTTCCTTCTCGGTGGCCGAAAGTTTAATGGCATTGGCGATAAGGGACATATATAAGCGGCTATTGCGCTGGTATCTCGTTCCCGTAATAACCATGTTCGGGCTATGTGATCGGTCTGAGCATGGAGAGGCTCATGATGAAAGTATTCGTTGTATTCTTCAATGGAACAGATAGACCGGATACGGGTGTGGTGGGGGTAAGCGGTTCCAGCTGAAAAGCGGAAATATCCTTTTGTTTGCCGAATTGGATACGCATTTCGGCTATTGCTCAAATGGTTTGATATAATCGACTACCTTTTCGTTCCGCTTGATGACCTTGGCGGAAATGGGTTTACGGATCTGTTCAATGACTTTCCGGACTATCTTTTTGTCCTTTATGAGCGTTAGCTGTACTGGTTTGACCTTGGCTCCCATGTTTCACCTTTCTTTTAATATATCACCAATCAGCGACTTGGACAAGGGGCTTTTAGGGGCGGCTTTTTATCTGCAAGTCGCCGTTTTGGGCCAGGGTTACGATGATTTCGGCCTCCCCATCCGGTTTGGTCATGATTTGGGCGGTTTCCAACATGATACGCCAAATATACCCTAAAATTTTCTGTCGAAAGCGTCATCCGTAGCTGGAAATTCATAATATGTTATGAGATAATATAATGAAGGAGAAAATATTTTGTCCAATAAATTTATTGCCATATTTTATGCAATTATAGCGGCATTATGTTATAGTATAAGCACGCCGGTTTCAAAATTATTACTCACCAATGTTCCACCGGTATTTATGGCGGGACTTATTTATTGCGGGGCTGGTTTCGGTATGTTTTTTATAAAAATATTTGGAAATAAAGCTGTTCATAAAAAGGAGGCCAAAATAACCATTCAAGAATTGCCGTATACTATCGCAATGGTCGTTCTTGATATTCTTGCCCCTGTTTTTCTAATGATTGGATTATCAAAATCTACATCGGCGACAGTGTCTTTGTTAAATAATTTTGAAATTGTGGCAACATCAACAATAGCCTTGATAATATTTAAGGAATCAATTGGAAAAAGGACATGGATTGCCATAGTATTTATAACAATTGCAAGTATAATTTTGTCGGCAGATGATATTGTAGATGTTTCGTTTTCATTCGGCTCGATATTTGTATTACTTGCCTGTGCTTGTTGGGGGTTTGAAAATAATTGCACAAGCAGACTTTCACTTAAAGATCCTCTGCAAATTGTAACTATAAAAGGTATTGGTTCAGGATTAACTTCATTGATTATCGCATTTATTGTAAAACAATATATTTTGAATATACAATATATTATAATAACATTAATGTTGGGATTCATTGCCTACGGGCTTAGTATTTATTTTTATATATATGCACAACGGATCCTGGGAGCCTCAAGGACAAGCGCCTATTATGCTCTTGCGCCATTTATAGGAGCAGGGGTGTCATTCGCAATATTTCAAGAAATCCCAAGGGGTTCATATGTAATTGCGTTAAGTAGTATGATTATAGGAGTATACTTCACCGCATTTGAAAAACATGAGCATCTACATATCCACCAACTTATCGAACATGAACACAGGCATAATCATAGTGATAGACATCATAATCATATACATGCAATTCCACTAATGGGTGAACACAGCCATCTGCATATTCATAATATGATTGAGCATACTCATGCCCATACGCCGGATTCACACCATTTACATGAACATTAAGGAGTAGTTTCTCTGGGGACCCGTCAACCCCTGGTGGAGGCCTATTGATTTCCCCGTAAGGGAGCCTGAAGTACCTATATCAAACCGTTCTCCTACACCCTGGGCCCTGGGCGGAAAAATTGAAGAGAACGGCAAAGAAACGGGCTGAGCTGGTGATTCTATACAGGATGTATGTCCCGGTCCACTGGTCGGGGATATATCCCTGTCCAACCCGACTCATTCGACAGCCTCGTTATGCGAAGTAAAACCCTTTACGTGGCGCATGCTATGGACGGTGGGCGGTGAATAGGTTAAGATAAAATTGGGCACTTGTTATCTTGCATTAGTAAATAAAGCATTAATCCGTTCCATTAATTCAGCATTCAGTTTATTTGCTTTAGTTTTATCAAAATTGACTTCTCCCGTCCATTGAGAATACTCTATCCCTTCTTTCGAGTAATACACCCCCCCCATGCCCTGAAGCATTTTCTCCTTCAAAAAAGATAATTTCCACATTATGATTGGTTATTTTATTACGGTGAGCATAAATTGAAGTTGTTCTTACCGGAATAATTTCATCGTCTGAACTATGCACAATCATTACCGGAATACCAGCTTTATTGATTCCGTCAACAGCGGTAAGTTTTACTCTATCACCGAAAAGTTGTTTTTCTATTGCCCATGTTTGGGGTGATAATATATAGAATAATTCACCGAGCGTTGTTATTCCTTGTTCTTCAAATATTTCTTTACTGCTGTTAAAACCTGCAAAACTTACAACAGCATTTACATTTTGATTTAAATTTAGTACGGTACATACCGCATAACCACCTAAACTATGACCGACAAGCATGACAGATAAATCGTCAAATTTACTTGAATTTTTTACAAAAGCAAGTGCAGACTCTAGATCAATAACTGATTGAGTAAGACCACGCATGCTCTCCCCGTCGCTCCCGGTAACGCCTGTATTGTTAAAAGTAAAAATACGCCAACATTTATCGGCAAAATAAATAATCAGTGGTAAATAGTGATCAGCAGTACAACCAAGTCCATGAAAAATGACAATCAAGCCATTATGGTTCAAACTGACATAAATTGATGCAGCATTGCCGCGCCCGCTAGGGGATAAAAACCTCTGGGTACAGGAAGGCCGCGATTTGGGAAACCCCTTCAATATACCGAAAGGTGGGAGAAGAAATCAGTTTTTCATCTATAAAAAGAACCCGCTTTTCCCGAAGGGCTTTTATCGTACTGAAACCGGGCCGTTTAAGCAGATCTTCTATGGTTTTTGCCCGATTCATGGCCCCTTGTTGCACAATGTAGGCGTCTATGCGGTCGGCATTTTGCAGAATTTTTTCCGTACCATAGAGGGCGATCGAACTTCCTTTGCTTATTGGTTCTGCGTTGGCCGCTATATTACTCGCGTTGACGATTTCAATAGCATAAGCAGGAAAAGAAGCTGCAGATACGGTGCGGTTTTCTGCCGCAGTGGACTCAAAAAAGACGGTTTGTTTGTTCTCTACGCCCGCGGTATGAGTGCTCAGCCTCTGCAAGGTATCATGAAAGGCGAGGAGTTTTTCGTTTGCTTCCTTTTCCTTACCGGTAAGGAGGGCCAGAACGCGTATATAACCATCGAAGTCTGCCATGCTGTCAGGGTATAAAGAAACCACCAAGATCCCCGCTTTTTCAAGCTCTGCAATGTACGCCGGGTGGGAACGCCGGATAAAGGGACGGATGAGTACCAGGTCTGGGGCCTCGGCAATGATATATTCAGGGTCTCCGGTGTAATCGAATTTCGGCAGTACATCTGCTTGGGCCGGGTATGTACAGGTTTTATGCCCCCCTATGACGAAGTCCCCAGCCCCGATTGAAAAAAGATTCTCCGTATGGGCAGAATACAATGCAATAATACGACGAAAGGGCTGCTCTATCGTAACGGTATTTCCATCATCATCAATGAAAGTAATACCCTCTCTGGTTTGTACCTGTTTTTGCCCTTGTTTTACACAAGCACCCAGCAGTAAGAGGCTTGCCCCTATAATACAAAGGATTCTTCCCATAGTGGTTGGACCCTTTCCATGATGCAGCATAACCCCAGGGGGGGAATACCGGTACCCCGGGGTTAGGGCATGCTTTATTGCATGGCATCAGCTACGTGCTGCACGATATGGGCTTGTAAATCAGGATATTCCCCTAGCCCCCGAAGAACGGTTTGCACCGAAAAGCCTGCAGCGGTGAGTATAGATTTCCATGAATCCTCTTCGTCTCCGGCCATATCGTTATTGGCATGATCCCCAGCTACAATCATAAGGGGGAAGAGGATGACCTTTTCAAGACCTGCATCCTGAAGCTCGTCTATCACATCATCTAATGAAGGGCTCGCCTCAACCGTGCCTATGAAATAATTGGAGAACCCCTTTTCTCTAAAAAGCGCTATCAGTTTGGTATAATCCGCATTAGACGCAGCTTCGGTCCCATGGCCCATAAACACCAGAGCCGTATCAGGGGTATCATAGGCTTTGGTCCCGTCCTTGAGTATGGTAACCAGGGCGGTATAATCCGCCTCAGAAGCAAGGACCGGCTTGCCATATTTGATACTCCTGAACTTGCTTTCAAAGGGCTTTACCTGGGATAGCATTTCGTTTTCTTCTATGCCCTGCATAAGATGGGTAGGCTGTATGATAACGTCCTTCACCCCCTCTGCTACCAGACGGTTCATCCCTTCAGTAACATTATCAATTTTCTCTCCATCTCGCTGGTAAATGTGATCGATGACGATTTGACTGGTAAAAGCACGGCGTACCGAATAGGCGGGATACGCATGGGCAATCGCTTCCTCTATGGCGCCTATGGTTTTTTGTCTTGACTCATTGTAGCTGGTACCAAAGCTTACCACCAGAATGACCGGTTTCTCTGGGTTCACCGACTGGGTAGCCACACTGCGACAATTCAAAAAGGAAAGTACCAGGAGAAGCAACATGAGGGCCCCTCCTATTTTTTGCAGATTATTCATAATTCTGCCTCCTGAAATAGTTTCAGCATTGACAGGGGGCAAAATACGTTGCAGAGTCCTAAGAAATTCATTCATATCCTCCGGTATGCGCAGATATATGATCTTGGTATCCCGGCTATACGGTAACGCACTTGCGAGGGAATTGCACCCTACTTCCCCAAATTCAAAACTGTTAGATACAACATAGCATTACTCAGAAGCCTTGTCAAGGGTAGTCCCCGCAAGGGACCGGGAGAGGGCGGCGTGGTTCCTAAAGATGGCGCCCGCTCCTTCCCACGCCTCAGGCGGTGAGGGTGTCTACAAACAAGAACCCTTTACCAGGTATTATTTCCACATGTACCGAAAAGACCTGGGCAAAGAAAGCCTCGGTACCTATCACCTCGGGCTTGCCATCGGCCACCAGGGAACCGTGACTGAGGGCAAGAATACGCTGGGTAAAACCAAAGGCTATAGGTATATCGTGGTGGATACCGATTATGGTAAGGCCGTACACTGCCCGTAAGGTATTGAGGAGTTTCATCATGGTGATACGGGCCGCAATATCTAAGGAACTGAAGGCTTCATCCAGCAACAGGACCCGATGGCACGGCGGATCTGTACTGGCCAAGCCCTGGGGGAGCACTTGGAGCAGTGCACGGGCCAGCAGGACCCGCTGCAATTCTCCGCCGGAAATTTCAGTAACGAATTGGGCGGCCAGATGCCAGACCTCGGTTTGTTCCATAAGGGTCTGGGCGCTTTGCAGCGCTTGAGCGCTTTCTGTTTGTATATGCCGGTGATAGGGGTGCAGTCCCATTAAAACGGTCTCAAGGCAGGTATAGGGGAAATTGAGGTAGACCCGTTGCGGTACCAAGGCGAGGTGTTTCGCCAGTTCAGGGGGGCTATAGGCCTGTATATCCACACCGGCGAAGGTGATGCTCCCGGTTTTGGCCCGGGTAAAACCGGCAAGGAGATTAAAAAGGGTTGTTTTTCCGCTGCCATTGGGACCGATTAAGGCTATATGTTCACCGGTTTCAACCGTAAAACTGATGTTGTTAAGGGCACAGACTCCTTTTTTATAAGCGAATGACGCCTTTTCTACGGATACAAGGCTCATCCCTTACCGGTTCCTTCGACTCATGAAAATAAAAATAAAGAAAGGTCCCCCCAGTAAAGTGGTAAGGACCCCTACCGGGATTTCACCGGTTCCAAGAAGCCGAGCGCCGTTATCGGCCATACACAGTAACAGTCCCCCTGCCAGGGCAGACAGCGGAATAAGCACGCGGTTATCCGCCGTACAAGACATGCGCAGAAGGTGGGGGACAATGAGCCCTACAAAGCCGATAATTCCGCAGACCGATACACAAGCGGCAATGATGCCTGCGGCCAGTAATAGATAGAGAAAGCGAGTGGGTTTAACCTGAACGCCCAGAGCCTGTGCGTCCCGGCTGCCCAAGGCAAGTATGTTCAGATGGGCTGAGAAAAATGCCGCCCCTATACTAGCCGGCGGGATTATCATCATAAGCAGCGCTGTATCACTCCAGGTTCTTGCCGAGAGACTGCCCATAAGCCAGAAAACAATGGCCCCCACATTTTCACCGGATAGCATTTTCATAAAACTGATACCGGCGGATAAGATCGCGCTTACGATAATTCCTGACATAATAAGGGCTCCGCTTTCCATACCACCCCCACGGGCAGCAATCAGCAAAACTAGGACCAAGGTAAGCGCCGCAAAGGCCAAGGCAAAAAATGGCACTGATAGGACCATACCGGTGCTGACACTGAGGAATATGGCAAAGGAAGCGCCAAAGGCCGCGCCAGTGGATATCCCCAGGGTGTAGGGATCAGCAAGGGGATTTTGCAATATAGCTTGAAAAATGACACCGCTTACCGCAAGTCCTGCACCGCAAAGCATACCGCTTATAATACGGGGTAACCGGAGTTCCCATATTACCGCTACGAGGCCCTGGGGAATACCGGCATAGAGCTGGGGGCTTCCGCTGCATTTTCCTACAATTATGCTACCTATTTCTATAATAGAAAGTTTTACCGCCCCTAAGGTAAGGGTCACGGTCAAGGCAAGCACCAATAGGACCGCCAAGGTGATAGCGATGATGATACAGCGTCTGTGTTTTACGGTATGTTCACCGATTGCATCTCGTTCCTGAATCTGCATTTATGCTCCTGCTGCTGCTAAACGAAGCAGGGCATTACAGATTGATACGGCCACAGTACTCCCCCCTTTTCTGCCTCGTATGGTGATAAAGGGTACGCCGGTACTTTCAAGCATTTCTTTAGATTCGATAACATTTACAAATCCCACAGGGACCCCGATTATGAGGGATGGTTGAACCGCCCTGCAGCTTACTAATTCACATAAATGTCCCAGCGCGGTTGGGGCGTTTCCTATGGCAAAGATAAGCGGTTTACTGAGGGAAACAGCCTTATCCATGGCTGCATAGGCGCGGGTGGTGTTGTTTTTTTTCGCATTTTCCACTACTTCCGGGTCTGTCATAAAACAGACACATCTGCCTCCCCAGCTCGCAAGCCTTGTTTTATCTATGCCTGCTTTTATCATTTCTGTATCGGTAACAATCGTAGCGCCAGTACGCAGGGAATCTATCCCCTGGGTAATAGCACCATAGGATAGAGACAAATTTTTCACCATGCTGAAGTCTGCGGTGGTATGAATAATACGAAGTAGCAGCGGCATAATTTCTACACCCCCGTGCGTTTTTAATGACCTTAAAGAGTCGGAAAATTTTTGCCTCTGTAATGTATGCGCAATAATTTCAAAACTTTTTGCTTCAATTTCTGCTGGTTTTACTACTTGCCAATTCATACACCCTCTGCTACTATTTTGTATATAAAATCCATATCCAGATGCCTTCTCAGCGCTACGGCAAGCCTATTAAATTGCTCTTCCCGGTACTGCTTTAAATCAAAAAAATTACTCTTCGGGATCGGAATTCCTTTGTTTTTGCAGAGCATTGCAATCAATGCCTTTCGGCATTCATGAGTATCAAAAAAACCGTGTAGATAGGTACCGTATACATTGCCCTGTTGGATAAACAAAGCCTTATCTGCTTCGCTACAAGAAAATTGACTGTGTCCCATGTGTATTTCGTAACCTTCCACATACACCTGGTTACTGCCGAATATAGAAACCGTACCCGTTACCAAAGAACGTTTTTTTTCTCTCGTAAATACCGTACTCATAGAAAGAAGCCCTAAACCGGCGATACTGCCGCCGCCTGCAAGCTCTACGCCCTCGCCGTCAATAACCTCTTTACCAAGCATCTGGTATCCGCCACAAATACCAAAGACAGGAGTATGCTTGGATGCTAACTGGAGAATTGCAGCCTCCATACCACTTTCACGAAGCCATTTAAGGTCAGAAATGGTATTTTTGGTGCCCGGTATAACGAGCATATCCGGTTTTTGTAAATCCTGGACGTCATCTATATACCGGATACTAAGGCCCTCAGTAGCTTCCAGCGCGTAAAAATCCGTGAAATTAGCAATTTTAGGCAATCGGATCACGGCAATATCAAGGGTAGCATCCTGTCTTTTATGGGTAAATCGATTCGAAAGACTATCTTCATCTTCAATATCTACATCAAGCATAGGCACTACCCCCAGTACCGGTTTAGCGCTGCGCTCCTCGATCATCGAAAGACCCTCTTGCAATAAGTCTCGGTTGCCGCGGAATTTATTGATGATAAGCCCTTTTACCAAATCCCGCTCATCTTCAGAAAGGAGCAGCAAGGTTCCGTACAGTTGGGCAAATACGCCACCTCGATCAATGTCCCCTACAAGGAGTACAGGCGTACGCACTTGTTCTGCAAGCCCCATATTTACAAAATCATCTTTGCGCAAGTTAATTTCTGCAGGACTTCCAGCCCCTTCAAGCAGAATGATTTCATATTCTTCAGCCAACTTTTCGTAGGCTTCAAAAGCTACTGCCCTGTGCAGTTTTTTTTGGGCAAAGTATTCCCCGGCTTCCATATTCCCGTAAACTTCACCCTTTACAATTACCTGGGATCCCATATCGGTTGTGGGTTTTAACAAGATCGGGTTCATCAATACCGTCGGTTTAATACAGCACGCTGCTGCTTGTACAACTTGGGCTCGCCCCATTTCTAGTCCCTCTTCAGTAACCCATGAATTCAGGGCCATATTCTGCGCCTTGAAAGGAGCTACCTTATAACCGTCTTGCCACAAGATCCGGCATAACCCCGCGGTTAAAAGACTCTTTCCCACATTAGACATGGTACCTTGAATCATAAGCGGTTTTGCTTTCATGTTACCTCTTGTAACTTGTTTACTACTTCCTGGATAGCAGCAAGCAGCCGTTCATTGTCTTCATGGTTTTTTACCCCAATACGATAGTATCGCCGGTCTAAACCGCGAAAATTTTCGCAAGAACGAATCAAAATTCCTTTTCCCACAAGGGCGTCATATAAAGCAATAGCAGGGTCAATCTTAAACAACAAGAAATTGACATCACTGTCAAAGACCGTAACACCGAGAGCACGTAAACCCTGTGAAAGAAAAGACCGCTCTATTTCAATAAGCTTGTTTGCCTTTTGTAGGTGATGCCTACAGTCCAACGCGGCAAGGGCGGCAGTCTGTGCGGGGACCGAAACATTCCAGCAGGATCCCGCACGGGCCGCCATGTTAAGCAAAGCTCTATTAGATGAAAGAAGATAACCAAAACGCAATCCCGCCAAGGCAAAGGTTTTGGTAAAGGCTTTGAGAACCGCAAGATTTTTAGGCATCTTTGATAAAACAAGGGAATTTGCCTTGGTAAAGGGTAAAAAACATTCATCCACCACAAGTAAAATATCTAATTTTTCACACTCCTGCACAATTTCTGCCAGCAGAACAGGATCAACCAAAACCCCTGTGGGATTATTAGGATTACAGAGAAAAACCATATCGATTTTATTGGTACGATCTTTGCTAATCTTTTCAAGAACAGTATCAGTTAGACGAAAATTATTGTGTTCTGATAACCTATATGATACCACTTCTGCTCCTGCAAGTTGTGAAGCAAGAGCGTAGTCTGAAAATGTTGGATTCCCGATGAGAACTCGGCGGGGACGGCAGGATAAACAAATGCGATAAATCAAATCAGATGCTCCGGCACCGCACAGTATATCGTTTTCACTTATGCCTTCATAAGCGGCAAGGGCTGTTCGAAGCGTACGGCAGTAGGGATCAGGATAAAGGGCAAAATCAGAAACCTGTTTTTTAAGCGCTGCTAAAACCGTATCAGGAATTCCCAGGGGATTGGTATTTACAGAAAAATCAAGTTGTATCCCCCCGGACCTTATAAACCGGTATATGTCGCCGCCATGTAAAGGCATAAACGTAACCCCATTAACAAAATAAATATGATAAAAGCCACCCCATAGAGTAAGGTGATGCTTCTTTTGATATCCTTCTCCTCTATTCTATGGATAGGATCGCCGATTTCAGGCTTGCCTTCACAAACCCCATGGTAGTAAGCGGGACCTGAAAGCCGCAAACCTAAAGCTCCGGCACAGGCAGCTTCTGTTTGTGCGGCATTAGGGCTTGGATGTTTGCGCCTGTCCCGTCTCCAAATACGGAAGGCCCCTTTACCGTCATAACGAACCATAAAGGCTGCGGCAATCATGGCCAGCGCAGAAAGGCGGGAGGGTAAAAAGTTGAGCACATCATCGAGACGGGCGGCAGCACAACCAAAATGAATATACCGATTATTCTTGTAGCCAACCATCGAATCCATCGTGTTGGCAGCTTTATAAAAACAAGCGGCAGCACCTCCGCCTAAAGCCATGTAGAAAAGTGGAGCTCCGACGCCGTCTGAAGTATTTTCAGCCACGGTCTCTACGGTCGCTCGAGTAACTCCTGCCTCGTCCAGCCTTTCCGTATCCCGGCCTACAATCCGCGAAACTGCAAAACGGGCGCCCTCTAAATCTCCTGCCTTGAGCGCGTTATAAACCCTTTCGCTTTCCACACGTAGATCTTTTACCGAGATACATTGATAACAAAAGAAGGTCTCTGTGAAGAAACCAAGCACCGGGTGGAACCTATATGCAAAAAAGAGCAGCAAAAAAGGAATTCCCGAACAAAGGAACAACACCAGAAGGGTAAAAACAAGGCCATTGAGCCGGTTATTACCCTTTTCATTCCAAAGAAGCCGCTCCAAAGTCGAAATTAAAAAACCAAAGAGCCTTACTATATGCGGAAATCCCTGGGGGTCGCCAAAAATTAAATCAAGCATGAATCCTAATCCCAGCGCTACGGTAGAATATAAAAAAATCATACCTGCCCCTTTTGATATGCTTGCATTTTCTGAACAAAACCCTTGGCAAAATCAGGATTGGCCGGAAAATAGAGATGGGGAAAACCCATATAAAGACTGTCACTTGCATGAATACAGGGGTACGTGATTCCGCTGCTTTTGCTTGCGGTAAAATCACCGCCGGGGTCCGTACTCTCCCAATAATGAAATTCATGGGCCCCTATGGAATCCCCTGCCTTACAGAGGAGCGTATCTTTTTCTGCCCGTAACGTTACATACCCAAAACGCTGTAGTTGTTTTGTCTTGAATGCCTGGGCTTCAAGCACGCCGACCATGGGCAGTCCATCAAGCATGGTATGTAAATACAAAAAACCACCGCACTCGGCAATCGTAGGTAAAAGCCCTGAGATCGCCTTGTGCACTGCCCTGCGCATACTGACATTTTGGGTTAATGTACGTGCATACAGTTCCGGGTATCCCCCACAGAGTAATAGTCCGCAGGAACCTTCCGGCAGCTTGGTATCACGCATAGGGCTAAAAAATGCCAGGTCACAGCCTAAGTCTTCCAGTAATTCAAGGTTCTCATGATACAGAAAACAGAAACTCTCATCAGAAGCAACGGCAAGCCGTACCCTAGGGCCGGTTACTTTGCTTACTCCTTGTACCGATCCCTTGGATACATCCGGCGCCCTCCTCGCCAATTCCAGTAAACCCTCTACATCAATGGTTTCCGCAGCCTGCTTGCCTAAAGCCGCAAGTTTTTCTTGTAAAAACGGAATGTCTGTTGTAGTCGTAAGTCCAAGATGACGGCTTTCTATCTGCCATGCTGGGTTATGGGGAAGGTAGCCAAAGACGGGTACCTGCTGTTTTTCCAGTTCCACCTTAAATTGCAGGTAACGGGTTTTGTTCATTCCGTTACAGATGATCCCGCCTATACCGTTATCTGCTTTGTAATGCACAAAACCTTCAATCAAGGCAAACGCAGAATTACCTAACCTACGCATATCCACCACCAGAATGACCGGCGTTTCCGTAATCCGGGCAACCTCGTAAGATGAGGCTTGGCAGCTTGCGCCGATACCGTCATAATACCCCATAGCGCCTTCCAACACTGCCAGGGACGGGTTTTCAAGAGGACCCCTGCGCTGCATTTTCGTGGCAAAATATACCCTTAAAGCCTCACCTTGCACAAAGAAGGGGTCTAGGTTGTAAGCCCGCACTCCTGTTACCGAGCGGTGAAACATGGGGTCAATATAATCAGGTCCGCATTTAAAAGCCGTAATATGCACACCTCGCGCTTTGAATGCCCACAGCAAGGCACAACTTACGGTGGTTTTTCCGCAACCCGTATGGGTTCCGGTGATTAACATACGGGCCATACCCTGGTGTTCTGTCTCCATGCTCTTCCCCATGTATGGTTACCGTCCCCCTTGTACCGACATGATAAAAACAGGATTCTGCGCTATTAAAAGATGCTGGGATCCCGCTTTTTTTGAACGTGCTACTGCAACTTGTATCAATTCCACCGGCAGGTAGGATAAGACCCTTTGCACAGTTTCTATGGTTATAGCCGTAATGACCATGCGGACTTCAGGATTTTTTTTAGTTACCCATTGGATAATTTCTTGTATGTTTCCCTTGCTTCCTCCAATAAAAACAGCATCAGGATTCGGTATCTTTGCCAAAGCGCCAGGGGCCTCCCCTCCAATAACCATAACATTTCCAAGGTTGAATTGTTTACGGTTTTTATGGATAAGCGGTAAGGCTTCGGGGTTCTTTTCAATGGCAAACACCTGTCCTTTATGGGCTGCCAACGCCATTTCCACCGAAACAGAACCGGTCCCAGCGCCTATATCATAGCAGGTATCTTCGGATCTTAGTTCCAGTTTTGCAAGCGCTACTGCACGCACCGCTGCCTTGGTCATGGGTATACCCTCTAGGCGGCTGAAGGCTTCATCCTCTATACCGAAACGAATCCGGTCATCAGGATGCTTGTTTTCAAAAACCAGCACCGATAAGGAGGAAAGACATAAGGAACTAAGCTTTTTGACGTTCGTGAGAGAAACCCGCTCATGTTCCAATCCCAGATTCTCACCCACATAAACCTCCAGGGACGAAAATCCGGCATCTTCAAGTACGGCGCTTATGTCTTTTGTATTGCCTCCGGTAATACAAAAGACCCTTCTATTCCGCCTTACCAATGAAACCAGTCCGGTGATGTCCCGGCCGTGGGCGCTGAAAAGACAGGCATCTTGCCAGGGCAAACCAAGGCGTGCAAAAAAAGCGCTTGCCGTAGAAATACCCGGAATTATTGCAACCGAACAATCCTGTAGTTTAGACAAGGCCGGGTAAAGCTCGTGGGCAGCGCTGTAAAAACCAGGATCCCCGGAAACCAGGACCGCAAATTGCTGCGCGTTACTTTGATCTATCTTCTGTATAATCCGGTCTTTCGTATAAAAGGGAAGGGTAATCTTCTCTTGCTTCACCGCACTTTTGAATAATTCCAGCAACCGTTCAGAGCCGAACCAGACTTCCGCCTCATCAAGAGCCTTCCATCCTGCAGCAGTAATCGTATCTGGCCCAAGACCAGTACCGATTATCATAATCTTTTTCATAGCCTGAGTCCCAATTTTTTCTCAATTTCCAAAATTGCCTCATTACAGGAAAAGCCGGTCTCTTGTAAAGGACGTTGCATTACGGCGATTTGCATTCCCCGTTCTAAGGCTGCTTTTTTCTTCTGGGGGAATCCTCCTTCGTGCCCTGAATCTTTGGTAACCAAAATTGAAGCGCCTACCGCAGCAAACATGGCCTTGTTTAATTCATCTGAAAAGGGCCCCCACATGAGAATCAGATGTTCCCGGGGATAACCCGCCTCAAGGCAGGTTTTGAGCCCTTCAAGCGTAGGCAGCAGTCTAAACCAGACCCGTTCCTTAAAATCGGGTAAACGGGTAAACAGGGCCGCTTCTTTTACCCCGGTAGCAGAAAAAATGACACCGCTCTTGCTGGTAAGCCACGCAATAAGACTATCTTCATTTAAGAAAATTTCACAACCGGATGTATCAGAAGCCTGGCGTAACACACTCAAGCGCTCAATCCCTTCGGCAGAACAAGCCGCAGCAATATGGGCGCTCACTTTATCGGCGTAAGGATGTGTGGCATCGATCACCAGTTCAGGGGCTTCTTCTTTTAAGAACTCCCGCATTTCCTTAACTTTAATGCGACCTACCCGCACCCGATTCGTATCGAGTTGCTCAACTCCCAGATCCGTAGCGGTGCAGTAAAGAAAATCAATGCCCTGTTTCGTACACCATTGGCATATTCTGCGTCCTTCAGTGGTTCCACCAAAAATGATGAGTCTATGCATGGCGGTAACCTCGGGGTGTTATCATTTTACCGTTAAGTACCCGTGTCTTGGCATTACCGATGAAGACCGTAGTGAGCATATCGACTTGCCTGGTGCGTAATGCTCCAAGGGTTGTAAGGGCATAGGTTTCTTCGGTACGTCCGATGTTGCGAACAAGGGCACAAACCCGGTCAGGAGGCAGGATTTCAAGTAATATATCACAAGCCCGTTTGAGGTGGTCTCTTCTGCCGTGACTGGCAGGATTGTAAATACAGATTGCCAGGTCCCCTGCTGCTACGGCCCTGAGTCTTTTTTCAATCAGGTCCCAGGAAGTAAGCAGATCCGAAAGACTGATTACCGCAAAATCGTGTCCCAGTGGTGATCCCAGCAGGGCAGCCCCGCTTATGGCAGCGGTAATGCCGGGAACTACTTCAATGGTTACGGAAGGGAATTCAGGGGACAGTTCATAAACTAAAGAGGCCATACCATAAATCCCCGCATCACCGCTGGAAACAAGAGAGACGACCTTGCCTTCTGCGGCAAGACCCAAAGCTGCACGGCAACGGGCTACTTCACCTTTCATGCCTGTTCCAAAAAACGTTTTATGGGGGAACAAGGGTTTGAGCAATTGTAGGTATGGGGTATAACCAAAGATAGCATCCGCACCAAGAAGGGCATTACGGCATGCTTCCGTCATATTCACCGCATTGCCCGGTCCTATACCGACAACCATGAGTCTATGCATTGATCGCTCTTTCTGCTACCGCCACGGTAACGCCATCCAGCCTAGTTTTTTGAACGATTAATTTCCCCCTACTCATACCCCTAAGGCTGACGCTGCATCCGGCAAGGGCTGCCCGTTCACAGACAGTATCCGTACCGGTTATTTCCCGCACAAAATCAGACGCGCTGAAATTACCACAGAGGGCGTTCAGTTCTTGGGCGGTAAAAAAATAGAGAGGCAGTCCACAATCTTCAGCAAAGCAGATTAATCCCGGTTCGTTCTTTTTTATATCAATAGTACAGATGCTCTGTATCCGCAAAGACGAGAGCGCATGGTTTTTAAAGACCGCTTCTACCGCTACCTTGATTCGGCTGCTTTCGGTACCGCGCTTACAGCCGATTCCAAGTACCAGGTTACGCGGTATAATGCGCGGGGATGCTTCACTTCCGGTACTTATTACCGGGATGGCATCAATATATCCGGCTATGCTTTGGGCTAAAGCATTTGCTCCTCCTTCGTGCCCTGAAAGCAGGGAAACGGCAAAAGAACCGGTTTCAGGACACATGACCACTGCAGGGTCGCGGTACTTGGAGGTAATGAAGGGGGCGATGGTGCGAAGGGCAATTCCTGCGGCACACAAAAACACCAGCCCTTCGTAGTTTTCCCATAAATCCTGGATAATACAACTTAATTTTTCAAAAGGTCTGTGCGCCGGTAAGGCATAGGCTGCGTAGCTATAAACAGTTGAATCCAGTAAACGCGCTTGTAAGTCCGCGGCCAGAGCGGCTCCCTGTTTTGATACGGCAATCAGGGCAACTTTCATAAGTCCCCTTTTTCAGTATCCGCCCTTGGAACCGAAGACCCTTGACGGTATGCTGTAGAGAAATCAGGGGCATACAGCCGGGAAAGCTCATACTCGGTACCTAAGACCTTACCCACCACCACCAGAGCTGTCTTTGTAATGCCCGCAGCCTGGGCCATTTCGTTCAAAGTTCCCACGGTACCGCGGACCACTTTTTGCTCTGCCCAAGTTACCTTATAAACAATCGCTGCGGGGGTATCCGCCGAATAGCTTCCAGAGGATATAAGATCCGCGGTAATGGTATCTACCATTCCGGCGCTTAAAAAAAACACCATAGTGGCCCCATGTACCGCAAGGGAGGCAAGGGACTCTGCAGCAGGCACCTCGGTCCGACCTTGGTATCTGGTGATGATGACCGATTGGCTTACTGAAGGAAGGGTTAATTCCACCCCCAGGGCGGCGGCGGCGGCGCAGAAACTTGACACTCCCGGACAAATATCCCAAGCAATGCCAAGCCTGTTGAGACGGTCAATCTGTTCCCGTATGGCCCCGTAGAGACTGGGATCCCCGGTATGAAGCCGGACCACTTCAAAGCCCCGATTCACCGCTTCCACCATAAGCGTAATCACTTCATCCAGCGTAAGGTAGGCGCTATTATGGGTAACACAGGTTTCTTTGGCAACATCAAGGATCAAAGGGTTGACCAGTGAGCCGGTATAGATAATCACATCAGCTCTTTCAAGCAGCATTTTACCCCGCAGCGTAATAAGATCCACTGCTCCAGGGCCGGCTCCAACAAAGTGAACTTCACCCATGTTTAAAAACCTCCACCAGCGTATCCGCATGAGGGCTTTGGCAAATGATTTCTCCCTGTCTATCAGGGAGGGAGAGCTTTTTATCAAAACAGATAAAGGCACTTTCCATTTCAGGGGGGAGGCGGCGCCTGAGCGTAGCATCAATGCGTTTACCCAGTATGTGCATGGTCTGTGGCAATAGCGAGCCCCGGCGCAAGACATCAAGCGCCGCATCAGTAGTAACACAATCTTGTATAGCATGGAGCAAGGCAAGGGAAGCGTCGGCTTCAAGGGCACAGCAGATCAAGGTTTCAATCCGTGCGTCTCCGTGGGATGAATGGGTATTGACTATACCCATGCCCAGCTTAACGAGCTTTCCGATATGCCCAACCAGCAGTATCCGTTTGAAACTAAGCTCTGCTGCTGAAGCAAGGGCTTCTCCAATAAAATTCGAGCATTTAACGCGGGGGTACAGGGAAAGTCCCAAGGTATCACGCACAAAGGTCTCTCCCATATTACCAATGGTGAAGATCACCTCCCTTTTATGCTGTGTATCGGCGCTACGAATTTGATTGAGTTCCACTCGGATTGTGTCTGCATAGGCCTTTTCGCTCATGGGCTCCACAATACCGCTGGTCCCCAGTACAGAAATACCCCCGATGATCCCCACCCGGGGGTTGAAGGTACGGGCCGCTAGATCCGCTCCCCCAGGAATGCTGATAGTTACCAGAAGGCCCCCGTGGTAAGCCCAATCAGCACAAACCGATTGACATTCCCGTTGTATCATCTTGCGAGGGCCTGCATTAATAGCCGCTTCCCCTACGGGCTGGTCAAGCCCAGGTTTGGTTACCCGTCCCACGCCTTGGCCGCCCTCAATAAAGATACCAGCTTTGCCGGTCTTGCACACCGTGGCATACACCACCATACCGTTCGTAACATCCGGATCATCCCCAGCGTCTTTGCGGACCCCGCACGAAGCAGTATGAGCAGAAAAAGAAGCGTCCACTATAGCAAGGGTAAGGGCAATGCCTTTTTGTGTCGTAAACTGCCATGTCCCACAGGGGGATTGATGCAACAGCATCCATGCCGCAGCCCCTGCCGCAGCAGCCGCACAGGTTCCGGTGGTGTAACCCCGCCGCAGCAAGCGCCCGTTTACCAAGCGGTGTAATGTTTGCGCTTCACCATTCAAAGCTTACCCCTAGCTGTACGGTTTGACCGACTTTTTCACCGTGCCCTGTCCATTTCTTCTGTTCTCTGCTATAATAGTAATGGATCACCCCAGTTATATTGGTAATTGAAACATGAATCGTCCAATGGGAGGCGAGACGAAGATTAAAAAAATAATCCAAAATCAACTGATGCCGGTCCGCTTCTGAACCGTCTTCCAGGGGCGTTATAAACCGTGCCCCCAGATAGGTATATATAGGGTTCTTGTTCAGCTTTTCGCTGCTAAACCCCACCTTGAACTTCACGGTGTTTGCCGGAGTATCGTGCAATACCTCCTTGTCGCTTACATTATAGGCAAAGACAAAGCTCTCCCCGGCGGATACGAAAAAATACGTGGCAAAACGAACCCGTCCCTCCGCGTCAAACCCAAAGCGCCGGGAACGGGAAAGGTTATCCCGAAACCGTATGGGCTTGTTATCCTCATTTTGCTCAACCTGCCCAGTATCAAAAGAAACAGGCTCATTCGTTTGGGTGTCCCGGTAAAAATAATGGATCTCATCAAACATCTCACTGTAGAAATAATGCACCTGGGCAAAATACGCAGGGCCGGCAAACTCAGCTCCTGCGTTAAAGGAAAGGGCATACTCAGGTTTCATAGCAGGATTGGGATAAATAATGTAGCGGGTCGAGTCGGTTATCTGATACAGATCACTGAATGAAGGAGCCCGGTAGCCTATCCCTGCTCCGCCTAAAATACGCAGGGCCGGGAGTATATAATACATGGCTGAAATTTTTGGGGCTGCGAAAAGGCCGAATTGGGCGTTTCGCTCTAACCGGATACCCCCTATGACCGAATAGGTAGCTCCAGCGCGTTCTGCTTGCAAAAAAACCGCTTCTTTATCCACCCCCACCTGGGAAGAACCATTATTATCAAAATTGTATTTATCCATACTGGTATAGGCAACTTCAAGGCCTCCCAATAAGGTCCAGTGCGTAAAAGCGCTCCATACCCCTTGGGCCTCAAGGGAAATAAGGTTTTCGTTTTCATAATTCTCTCCGCTCCGCCAAACAGCATCAAGCGCAGTATAGCCATCTTTATCCCGCTGGTAAAAGTTATCGTAGAGATTGATGAGGAATTGGGTGTTGTCTGCCAGGGATACGTCCGCCTGTATATGCCCGTCGGCACGGGAGTGGCGATACCGGGTAGTATCACCGGAGGCGCTGGTTCTATCGTCGCTTTGCATACCCATAAAGGAACCGCCGACGCCTATGTTGAGCCATGAGCGGGGCGAAAAGGCCGTTTCCCATCCCGCGCTCCCCTGGTACTGTAAGGGCAAGATGGAACGGCTTTTATCTTCATTGTAGTAGAAAGAAGCTCTATTGCCGGTAAGGGTGAGGGTATTAAGCAGCGGGCCCAGCTTAAAATTCGTGTTGACCAGGGCATGTTGCGTTCTAAAGGGCATAAGGTCATCAAAAGGCTGAGGCGAAGCATCCGTATCAGGATCATCATAGGCAAAATGAAAGGCGTTTGTAAGCGCGGCCTTAAACGAAAAGGCCGCTTCCGGTTCTTTGGTGATAATGTTGATGACGCCCCCTATCCCTTCAGAACCGTACAGGGCAGATTGGGGCCCCCGCACAATTTCTATACGTTCTATGTTACCCAGGGGCAGGGTCTCCCCGTTTAAGCGCTGGGCGATCCTGCCGGCAATCCGCCTTCCGTTTACCAGGTAGAGTATGCGCCCTTCCCCCAAGCCTTGCAAGGCAACGTAATCGCCCATGCCGTTACTGGCAAAGAGGATCCCGTACTCTGAGAGCACATCATGGACCGAATCGGCCCCGGAAGCATCTATCTCTTCTTTGCTTATGATTTCGGTAAGCTGCGGGGTATCTTGCAGGCGCTTTTCAGTCCTGGTGCCGGTAATGGTAAGGCCCTGGTCTTCCTGAAGCAAGCGATAGGGGTTATCCCCTGCTTCTTCTCCAGATAGGGCGCTTAAAACCCTTAAGATAAAAACAACCGTAACAAGAACCCATTTTTGTACTTTTTTCATAACTCATATCCTCCGGTGTGCGCAGCAGGTATATGATAGTGGTATCCCGGCTTTACGGTAACGCGCTTGCGAGGGAATTGCACCCTGCTTCCCCAAAATCAATAACAGGTTCAGATTATCCGATAAAGCCGAAACCTGTCAAGGCCGCAGCCTTAGTGCCCGGTACGGTAACCATATAGCGGGGCCTAGTTGCAACCGCCCGGGCCCGTGGTTCCTAATGGCCTCCCCGATAATATACCCGGACCTGTTTGTAAAGCCCTTCCCCTTCACTCTTGGTTTCTACATCCTCAAGGTCGTTCAGGGTGGTATGGATGAGCCGGCGGTCAAAAGGGTTCATCGGTTCCAGGAGCACTGAACCATGATGCTCCCGTACCCGATCGGCCACGGTAAAGGCCAAGCGGACTAAAGACTCCTCCCGGCGAATCCGGTAATTCTCGGTATCCAAGATCACCCGTATATCCTCTCGCCCCTGTCTCCCCGCGTAAATATTGACCAAGAGCTGCAGCGCATCCAGATTTTTGCCTTTCTTTCCTATTAATATAGAAGAATGTTCCGAATCGATCTTGAATCCGATCTTCCGATCTTCCCTGAAGAGGACCGATGCCTTTCCCGCATACCCCATCCGCCGGACAATACCTTCTATAAAATCAATTATCTTTTGTTCAAAATCATTTTTGGCTTCAGGGTCCTCGAATCTTTTCTCACGGGGCGGCTCATTAGGAAGGGTACGCTGTTCATCCCCTTCCGCGGCATGTTTGGGGTCTGCTAAGGCACTCTGGTTCAGGTGCACCCGGATCTTAACATACCCTTTCTTGATCTTGAATAGACCTGCACGCTGGACTTCAAGAATCTCTACATCAAAATCGTCCTTGCCCAGGCCAAGGGCTGCTGCCGCCCGATCGATTGCCTCTTTCTCGGTACGGCCTTCAAATTCATATACCATATATAGACTCCTTGTGAAAGAAATTGCGTTTTTTACTTTTTTCATTTCTGAGGTAGTTTCCCCATGGGCTTAGGGTCAGCTACCTTTGAAAAAAACGCTTATCCCCTTTTCCCCTTCTTCTTTTTCGGTGCAATCACCGGTTCAGGATTAGCCATAACCAGAGTTGCCCGCTTCTTTGCCAGATATTTGTTGATAGCCACTTGCTGCACCAGGGACAAGAGATTAGAGATGATCCAGTACAAGAGTAAGCCTGAAGGCACATCGTAGAGTACAAAAAAGAGCACGATAGGCATGATATAGAGCATCATCTTCATCTGGGCATTGGCCTGCTGATCCGGAGTCTGGGTTATCTTACCATAAAGCAGTTGGGAACCCACATAAATAAAGGGTAACAGGCGAATAGCACTCCACCCCAGCAAGGGTAAGCGGAAAGGGGCAAAGTTAACGATCGATTCAGGCAGGGACAGGTCGGGAATCCAGCCAGGAATGAACATGGCCCCCCGGAGATCGAAATGGTTGTTAAAGAGATTGTACATGGCTATGAAAATCGGCAGTTGCAGGAGCATGGGGAGGCAACCTGCAAGGGGGTTATACCCTTCCTTCTTGTACAATTCCGCCATTTCCGTGTTTATCTTGGCGGGATTGTCCTTGTATTTGATCTGGATCTCTTTGATCTTGGGGGAAAGAACCTGCATCCTCAGGGTCGATTCAGACCCTTTCTTGGTAAGGGGGAACAAGAGGACCTTCACCAGGAGGGTAAGAAACAGAATCGCCACCCCATAGTTCGGAATAATCCGGTAGAAGAAGCTCAAAACCCACTTGAGGACCGTTTCCAAAGGCCCTAGGAAGCCGCTGGTATTGGCCACCTTGATTAAATCCATGTCCCGGAGATTGAAGTCGTTGTTTCCATTGGTATACACCACCAGGGAATTCTGGTTCTTGGGGCCTAAGTAAAACCGGTAGGTATCCTCGGTACGGGAGCTGTTCACCGGCAAGCGGACCAGGGAAAACCGGGAAGCGCTGGAAATACCCGGCTCAGGCCTGGTGGAGAATTCCATCTCATACTGGTTAATATAGGGGAGGGCGATAAACGTGAAGTATTTCCCCGCAATTGCCGCCCAACTCGGACGGGTCAGAATTCTCAGGGGCCCATGATCACTTACCTTTTCCTGTTTCTGTTTACCGTTGGTATAGGTATAATAGTGGCGGTACTCATAGCGTTGGTCCAGTTTTTCAAAATAGGGGCCGATCTGGGGCCCAAAAGTCAAGGTATAGGCGGCGCCAGAGAAATTAAACCCCGGGATCGAGTGCCCACCCTCCAACTGTATGGTCAACTCAAACATGTATTCATGGGGCTTAAAGGTATAGGTTTTGGTCAAGCGAAACCGACCCTCCGCTTCATCGGCAGCGGTTCCCAGGGTAAAATCCCGGTAAAATGCCAGGGTATACTCAGACAGGCGCTCCACCGTAAAGTAGGACTGTATCGGCTGGGCCGTGGCATCCCCAAAGGCCAGGGTAAAAGCATGGGGCTCCTCGGTACCCGGAAGGATCATCTCTACAAACGCATCCCCTTCGGTATGTTCCTTGAGCTTATAGGAAACCACGTCTCCCCCGGCATTGGTGAGGGTTACCCGCAACAGGTCCGTGTCTATGGTTACCCGCTGCTCTAAAACCAGGCCTTCCTCCACGGCTTCCGTACTATCCGCCCCTACTTCCACCCGGGAAACCGGCTCTTCCCGGGACTTTACCGGGCGGGCAGGATCCTGTACAGCCTCTGTGGTGGCCACAGGAGTCGGAGGCGGGAAAAAAATGCCCTGCACCACATAATAACCTGATATAACAAGAACTGAAAGCACCACCGCCAGCAATGTTCGCTTTTCCATGCAACTCCTCAAGCACTTTTTAATTTTTATGCTTTAACTAAAAACACACTTTTGTAACTGTTTTTTATTGTTTCAATCTACGCGCTCACATGAAGCGCAACAGCGCCCTTACCGTGGGGTTTAATACCCCGCCCCTGGGCGTACAACGGGGGCACGGGGGATTTATTCCCCCGCATACGATACGCTTTCAAGGAGAAATCTTCAATACCCCGCTGCTTTGCGGGCGGGGATTTTTTATTAAACCTGCGCGGTCTTTTTGCGCATCCCTACAAAATCCCAAGATCTAAGTCCTTCCTCTCAGGCTTCCTAGGGTACCGGATCATAGCCCCCTGGACAGAAGGGATGACAGCGCAGGAGCCGTTTAAGGGTCAATACACAACCCCGGCATAGCCCGTATTTCTGGACCGCTTCATAAGCATAGGCAGAACAGCTTGGGGCATACCGACAACAGGGAAGAAAATAAGGGGAAATAGATCCCTGATAAAACCGGATCCCCCACAACACCAGCCTCCGCACCCTACTACCTACCTGGGAAAATTCCCGCTCATACAGGGGCCATGATTTATTTTCCATATAAATCGGCTTTAGAAAACAAACGCTTTACCTGTTCCATCCGGGCTACCAAGGTATCTTGACCCGGATACACCAGCAACACCACGTCATACCCCGGCTTGAGGGCATACCCTATATGACGGTATGCTTCCCGACCAAGCCGCCTGGCCCGATTCCGCGCTACTGCGGTCCCAAATTTACGAGAAAAAGTAAAAGCAATCCGATTATGGGACAAGCCATTGGTTAAAACAAACAACTTCGCACCGGAACACGTAACATGGTGACCCTGGTTAAATACTTTCCGGATATCCCGCCTTCCCTTTAAGCGTTCTGCCCGTTGAAATCGAAACGATACCTTCTCTTTCCCGTTGCACATACCTTCCTTCTGAACAGGGACAAGTCCCAAGGGTGCATCCTCCTTAATAAGGCTTTTTTTCGTCAGAAATACTCAATTTAAACCGGCCCTTAGCCCGCCGGCGCTTTAAGATAAGTCTACCTCCCCGGGTTTTCATCCGAGCCCGGAATCCGAATTTCCGGTTGCGCTTCACTTTACTGGGTTGATACGTCCGTTTCATTGAAACAGCTCCTTACTTCAATATTAAAGATTTATCATAGAGGAAGGGACTCATTAGGTCAATATGGCTGTGGAGCACATCAGGCAGGGGAGGGGTCCTGGAGCTATTTTGTAACGCTCAAGCCTCAGAAAAAGTCCGCTAAGTACGTCCTCTGTACCCGCTGGATCCAGATATGGTATTCTAGCATAAGGAGGCCCTATCCATGCAGTTTGGCGGGAAAGACAAAACCTATACCCTCGTTGAAGTGGACAGTACCAATGAGTATGCAAAAACCCTGGCCCAGGGAGGAGCCCCAAGCGGAACCGTGGTCCGGGCTCAGCGTCAGACCAAGGGAAAAGGGACCCGAAACCGGACCTGGGTATCTCCTGAAGGGAATGTCTATTGGTCCGGTATCATACAAGCGAAGGATATCGGAGCAGCCCGCTTTAGCGATCTGGTGTATGTCAACGCCTTGGCTGTGTATCATACCATTGCCCAGTATACTGACGAAAGCCAGATAGCTATTAAGTGGCCCAACGATATGCTCTTCCGTGAAAAGAAGATAGCCGGTTCTTTGCTGGAGTGCGGCGCCATTGATGGGCGGGGAAAACCCGGGTGGATAGTCATAGGAACCGGAATCAATGCGGCAGTCAGCCCCGGTACGGATCCATCCATGCGCTATCCTCCTGCTTCCTTACAGGAAATGGGCTATGCGGTAAGCGCCGAAGCGCTCATAGCCGCATTACAGACCCATCTCTCTCATCAAATAGCCGATTGGCTGCACCAGGGATTCGGCGCCCTACGCGCTGCCTATCTCGCAAGAGCCTTCAAGCTGCATAAAGAAATATCCCTAGGATTAAGCCCGGATAAAGCGGAGTATGTTACCGGACGTTATGAGGGTATTGATGAAAACGGGCATATCATCTTGACCTGTGCCGATACAGGCATACGGAAATTCCATTCCGGGGATGTATTCTTACGTTCTTAAGGCATGCCGGGCAGATGCGGCGCGCCTCGGATGCTGAGCAGAAGAGGGCTGTTTTTTGTATCTTCTTAGGAGCTACTCTTTCTCATTGAAGTGCGAATAGGTATGGAAGCGTTAGCTCAGTGGGCGTGCAAGTTGGAGCGGGCATCAAAGGAGGGGGCGTATGGGGTATGTGAAGAGGAGATGGAAGGGATCGAGCGGGTAGTGGTGAGTGGGGAGGAATTAGGGAGATAAATGGACTTATGACCGCTTTGGATTATGATGGGGTAATATTGAGACCGGTAAGAGAAATGGTGTATCTTTATCCTAGTACGTGCCTGTATCGGAGGCTCTTATGACCAAGCTTACCCAAGAAGGGGTCGAACAAAAACGAATATTGCTGCTTGAAGATTCTGATATATTTGCGGATATCCTTTTGGAAGTATTACAGGAAGCAGGGTACCACACCCGGCGGGCTGCAGATGGTTTAGAGGGAATCAAACAAGTCTATCAATTTCTTCCCCATCTTATCATTACCGATATAGAGATGCCCCTTTTTAAGGGTTATCAAGCCACCCGTTTTTTAAAATCCCGCAAGCATACCAAGATGATTCCTATCATCATGTTTACCGCCCTCAGTGAAACTAAAGACCGTTTCTGGGCAGAACAGGCAGGGGTGGATTGCTATATTGAAAAGTCGCCGGATCATTTCGGGAAGCTGAAAGAGCACATTGAGCGCTTGCTTGCCGCAGCTGTGACGATTGATTATGGGGCGATTGAAAAAGAAGGCCGGCGGATCAACGATGCCACCCTCATCGAGATGGTTAATAGCCTCTTGGATACGAAGCTCTTCCAAATGACCATTATCAGCAGGCTTACGGAATTATCCAGCAACCTGGAGTCTCTTGAGGATATCATTAAAGGTTTTTTTGAATTATTGACCTATATTTGCGAGGCCGGGATCGCCTCTATCATGATTAAGAGCCACCATAATACCTGCTTGGTCTATACCTGTAATGCCCGATGGTATGCCTCCGAGATTGTCGATGGCTTCACCGGAATGGCACAAAAGGATTTCGACGCCCTTTTCCCTGACTTTACCGTCCAAGATCGGCAAAGGATGGATCTGCATCCACCGGGAACCAATCAGAAACGGATCGAATCTTACCTAGCCCGTCCCCTGGCCATAGGAGGAGAACAGTTTGCTACGGTCCATATAGCCAACTCGATTAAAGACTATTTCTCGCCGGTTATCGGTGAAAACCTGGACCTTTTTTTGTCTGCTGCAGCCCCTATTATTGCCAATGCCCTGCGAACCGCGGAACTGGAAGTACAAACCAAGTTGGCCGAAGCCGCTTCCCAGGCCAAAAGCCAGTTCCTCGCCTCCATGAGCCACGAAATCCGTACCCCCATGAACGCCATCATTGGTATGAGCGACCTCATGTGTACCGATAACCTCGATCCGGTCCAACTCAGCTACTTCACCGATATTAAGAAAATGGCCAAGGCCCTCCTCCAGATCATCAACGATATCCTGGACTTCTCCAAAATCGAAGCCGGTAAAATGGAAATTATCCCCGTGCATTACCATATCCTAAGCCTCTATGATAACATCTGTTCCATGAGTACCTTCACGGCCATGGCCAAGAATCTGGAGTTCCGCCATAGCTTTGACCCCCGTATTCCCCAAGCCTTGTACGGGGATGAGGTACGGGTGAGGCAGGTGATAACGAACATCGTGAATAATGCGATCAAATACACCCGGAAGGGGTATGTTTATCTCAAAGCGGAACGGGTGAATCGGGAGGGGAAGGAGTATGTAGGGTTTATCGTGGAAGATTCGGGGATAGGGATCAAGGGTGAGGATATACCGAAGCTGTTTGGGAAGTTTCAACAGTTTGACAGTCGGAAGAACCGGGGGATTGTGGGGACGGGCTTGGGGTTATCCATCACGAAGAACCTGGTAGAGATGATGGGAGGGGAGATAGAGGTAACCAGTGAATACGAGAAGGGGTCGGTATTCAGCCTTTATCTGCCGCTGGTGGAAGGGGACGGGGGGAAGATTGAGCAGGTAGGGGTAGTGGGCCGGGTAATAGCCCGGGAGGATGTGAAGGTGTTGGTGGTAGATGACAACTCGATAAACCTAACGGTAGCGCTGGGTTTTTTGGCGACCCATAAGATTAGTGCGGACACGGCGTTGAGCGGACGGGAGGCGATAGAGCTGGTGAAGGCGCAGGCCTACGATCTGGTGTTCATGGATCACATGATGCCTGAGATGGACGGGATAGAGGCGGTAGGATACATTCGGGGACTGGCTGGGGTGAGGTACCAGGAGATGCCGATTATCGCGTTGAGTGCGAATGCGGTGAGTGGGGCCCGGGAGGCGTTTCTTGAGGGGGGTATGAATGATTTTATCTCGAAACCGATAGATGGGGAGCAGTTGAACGGGATATTACTGAAGTGGCTGCCGAAGGAGAAGATCCTGGGGACGGAAGAGGTGGGGAAGCGTGGTGAAGGGGAGGGGTATGAAGGGATACTGAGGGAACTGCAGGGGATAGAGGGTTTAGATATAGGGGTAGGCATATCCCATGTGGGGAATGAAGGGGGGACGTATCTAGCGATACTGAGGCAATTCTGCAAGGAATGTGCGGGGTATCTGGAGGAGATACGGCGGTATATGGCTGAGGGGGATTGGAAAGCGTATACGATACGGCTGCATGGGATAAAGGGGGTATTGGCGAATCTGGGGATGGAAGCGTTAGCTCAGTGGGCGTACAAGTTGGAGCGGGCATCGAAGGAGGGGGCGTATGGGGTATGTGAAGGGGAGACGGAAGGGATCTGTGAAGAGTTGTACTGGTTTAGGGAGGCGTTGGAGCAGCGTTTAGGGACTGGTGAGGGTGAGGAGGAACGGGCGGAGGTGAGTCGGGAGGTATTAGTGGAGAAGCTGGAAGCCATAGTGGAGGCGTGCAAGGTGGGGGATAGCGGGGAGGCGGATAGGTTAGCGGGGGAGCTTGATAGGATGAGGCATGAGGGGGTTAGGGATGAGGAGTTGAGGGAGATAAGTGGACTTATGGCCTCTTTGGATTATGATGTGGTGATCGAGAAAATTACAGGCTTACGGAGGGCTTTAGCATGATTCGGATATTGACTGCCTATACCGAAGAAGTAGTGGATACCGAAGCGGGGTGTACCGCAATTTGGCCCCCCAGGTGGTGGACTGTATCCCGGGAAGCACGGCCTATCTTTTCAGCTATTCTGGGGGAGAAATATGTCCTATGCTGGACCGCAGGGGAAAACTGGTGAACCGATTTCATAATGATACGTTGATTGTTTGCATGTTATAAGGGAAAGCTCCTTGGGTGAACGGGTAAGGAGATCCCTTTTTTATATGTTTTAGTAGTACAAAGGAAGAAGGGACTATGGAATATGACGCTTCCGCAGCACTAGAATTATCTGTTTACGAAGATCTAAAAAAACTGAATGAAGGACTCATCAAAGAAAACCTGGCTTTGCAGGGAGAGATCAAACGACTGAATATGCAGCTTGAGACCATGCAGCGGGTCATTAGCCGAGCTGAGAAAACCGCCGCAGCCGGGGCAAAGTTCAGTGCGGCAGTGACGGCTGAACAATCACAGCAGGAGAAATACCTCCACCTGCTCCTCGAAAACAGCCCGAATAGCCTCATATTGCTTGATAAGAACGGCTGTGTTGCCTATGGTACGCACATCTTCCTCACCCATGCTCGGATTCAGCATTTCGAGCTTATCAAGGGCCGGCCCTTTCAGGAAGTCCTGGAGCGTACCGGGAATAGGGCCTTTGCCCTGAGGATGAACCAGGTCTTGCAACAGGCCCTCAAGGAGAACAAGGCCATTGAGCTAGAGGAGGTCCTGGATATAGGCTATGAGGGTGATCCCAGGAACTATACCATATTCATTTCCCCGATAATCGACCATGAGGCTGGGGGCAATGGGTTTATGATCTTCTTCCATGATATGACGGAACTACTCAAGGCCAAGCGCCAGGCAGAAGACGCATCCAAGGCAAAAAGCCAATTCCTGGCTTCCATGAGCCACGAGATCCGCACACCCATGAACGCCATCATTGGCATGAGCGATCTCATACGCACTGATAACCTGGACGTGGTCCAGCAGGGCTACTTCACGGATATCAAGAAAATGTCTAAGGCCCTCCTGCAAATCATCAACGATATCCTGGATTTCTCCAAGATCGAAGCGGGAAAGCTCGAACTTACCCCGGTCCATTTCAACCTCCTAGAGCTGTATGACCACATTTGTTCCATGAGCAAATTCACCGCCATGACCAAGGAACTTGAGTTCCGCCATACCTTTGATCCCCAGGTTCCTGAGGTGATTTATGGGGACAAGACGCGGATACGGCAGGTGATTACCAATATCGTCAACAACGCCATTAAGTACACCAAGGAGGGCTATGTCCATTTCAAGGTACAGCGGACCTACAAGAACGACCAGGACTTTATCGCCTTCAGCGTGAAGGATACGGGGATAGGCATCAAGCAGGAAAACTTTTCCAAACTTTTCAGTACCTTCCAGCAGTTTGACCGTAGTAAGAATCGAGGTATAGTCGGTACAGGTTTAGGGCTTTCCATAACCCGTAACTTGGTTACTATGATGGGGGGTACCATAGATTTTGCCAGTGAATACGGCATAGGATCGGTGTTTACCCTGTATCTGCCCCTCATTGAGGGGGATCCCCTGAAGACCGAGAAGGCCAAGGCCCTTGAGCGGGTAATTGCCCGGGATGATGTGCAGGTCCTGGTGGTGGATGACAATTCCATCAATCTCACCGTAGCATTGGGCTTTCTTGCCACCCATAATATACACCCGGATACCGCGCAAAGCGGACTTGAGGCCATAGAAAAGGTAACGGCAAAACGCTATGACCTGGTGTTTATGGATCACATGATGCCCGGCATGGACGGTACTGAGGCAACCAGGTGTATCCGGAATGCAGGGGATGCCTGGCTCAAGCAGATGCCCATAGTGGCTCTCAGCGCCAATGCGGTAAGCGGCGCCCGGGAGGCTTTCCTTGAATCAGGGATGAACGACTTCATCGCCAAACCCATAGATGCTTCCCAGTTGAACCTGATGCTGGCCAGATGGCTGCCCAAGGAGAAACTCGGCTCAGTGGTGCAGGAAGGCCCTGAGGCTGCGGTAGCGGTGAATGAGCAGTTTACGGCTTTGGCAAATGAGCTCAGCCAGTTAGGGATTATGGATATTACCGTGGGACTTTCCCATGTGGGAAACGACCATAGCACCTATGCCAAGATATTGCGGCAGTTCTGTGTGGAGCTTGATACCTATGTCAAGGAGATCCGCTTGTTTATGGCCGAGGAGAACTGGAAAGAGTACTCCATACGGCTGCATGCGATGAAAGGGGTATTCGCCAACATGGGGGTAGAGGCCTTATCCAAATGGGCATATACCCTTGAATACGCTTCCAAGAACGGCAATTACGCCAAATGTATTGAGGAAACAGCGGCTATTTGTGAAGAGATGTTGCAGTTCCGGGAAAAACTGCGGACCACCTCGCTCATGGATAAAGCAGAGGCCAAAGAAAAAGAACCGGTGGCTGAGGGGGCCTTGAGGGAAAAGCTCAATGCCTTAGCCAAGGCCTGTGCCTCTGGAGAGAGCAGCCTGGCGGATGCATTGGCAATGGAGCTTGGGGGGCTTACCTTCAATGGGGAAGTGGACGAACGGCTTGATGTGATTTGCGCCCTGGTGTCTTCCTTGGATTACGATGTGGTCCTTGAGCAGATTACGTCCTTGTTGGTAAATGCCCTGTAAGCGGTCTATTGCAACGAGGCTTTCCCAAAACTAAAAGGCTTGTGTATGGCATCCTCCACCCCAATTTGCCATGAAACTTAAGGTAGGATTTTCCCTCTAAGAGCCCATCCTCCCTCGCAAGCCGGTGGAACCTTGGGGCAAAAACGAGTATCATGCTCCCATGCATGGTGTGTTGCAGCGTGAGGTATCCCAAGCCGCTACAGCGGATTGGGAATGGGTTGAATTGGAATTACTCTTTGAGATAGCCCGGACCTTTGATAAGTATGTGGAACTACGAAGCGCCTTAGGGCCCCTCTTGAGTCTCCTGGAAATCCGGGCAGGTCTCACCTGGGGTATGGTAACCCTCTTGGACCGGTCCACGGGGCTCCTGAAAATAGAAGAAGCCTACGGGCTTTCCCCAGAAGAAAAGGAGCGGGGCCGCTACCGCCTGGGGGAAGGTTTGGTGGGCCGGGTGTTTGAATCTGGGCAGCCGATCATGGTGGAGGATCTTTCTCAGGAGGCCCGTTTCCTCAACCGGGCAAAGAACCGGACCAGGGCAGATATGGCGGGGCTTACCTATTACTGTGTCCCCATCAGATCCGGCGGGGGGCTTATCGGTACCCTCAGCGCAGAACGCCGCATTCAGCGCGATCCCTACCATGTCACTTTAGAAGTACAGATGCTCCGGGATCGGGTCTTGCTGGAAAAAGTTTCCGCTATTATTGCGGATTCCGCAAAGCTCCGAGAGCGGATCCTCGAAGAGCAGTTTCGGCTTCGGCAAGAATGGGATGTTCAGGAGGAGCGCCTCAGAGACCGGAATCTTGCAAGGGATGGGCTAGGGATGCAAGGCTCCGGGGGACGAATCGCGAAAGGGAGCGCCATCCTGGGGACCGGGAAGGCCATGCGGAGGGTTTACCAAATGCTCGCACAAGTGGCTCCCAGCGATGCCACGGTACTCATCACCGGAGAAAGCGGTACTGGTAAGGAACTGGTAGCCCTGGAGTTACACCGGCTTTCAAAGCGGGCAGAGGCGGCTCTTGTCAAGATAAACTGTGCGGCCCTGCCTGAGTCGATCATTGAAAGTGAACTGTTTGGCCATGAAAAGGGGGCCTTTACCGGAGCCACCAGCCAGCGTAAAGGCCGCTTTGAGTTGGCCCATCAGGGGACGATTTTTCTGGATGAAATCGGTGAACTATCCCCCCAGATCCAGGTCAAACTCCTGCGGGTTCTCCAAGAACGGGAACTGGAACGGGTCGGCGGCACCACTACCATCAAGGTCAATGTCCGACTCATTGCCGCGACCAACCGGAATCTGGAGGAAGCGGTTAAGGAGGGCCGGTTTCGGGAGGATCTGTACTATCGCCTCAACGTATTCCCCTTGCACGTCCCCCCCTTACGAGAACGGAAGAGCGACATTGTCCTTTTAGCGGATCATTTTACGGAAAAATACGCGGAAAAGAACGGCAAACTCATCAAGCGGATATCCACCCCGGCACTGGATTTACTCACCAGTTATTCCTGGCCTGGTAATGTCCGGGAATTGGAGAACTGTATCGAACGGGCGGTGATCCTTTCTAACGATCAGGTGATCCATTCCTATAACCTGCCTCCCAGCCTCCAATCTGCGGTATCCACCAAAACCGAGCCTATCACGACCCTGGAAGCGGCCCTTTCCCGGCTGGAAAAGGAACTCATCATCGAGGCCCTGAAGATAAGCGAAGGTAACATGGCTGCGGCAGCCCGGCGCCTGGGTATCACGGATAGACAGATGGGGCTACGGGTTCGGCATTACGGCATTAACTGGCGGCTCTATAGACCGGCCAAACTATAGCGGCACCACCCCTGCCCAAGCCCGAATCTCCAGCTCTTTCTCCTTTTGACAAAAACTGTGCTGACCCGTATAGCAGCTTTTATACGTTCTGGCTCTTATCTCATCGAAAATCGCCGTTATAACCTTCATGCTTTATTCTGATACGAAAGTACTCCTAGCTGTTTTCCTTCATGTGTTTTTTGATAATTTTCAGGATTTCTCCCCTGATTCATTATATACTGCTGTATTACTTTCTCAATCTCCCTGTTCTCCTCCTGTCCCCCAACATAATATCCCCTAGTCCAGAATTCCCCTCCCCATAGCATCTTTTTTACTTTCGGGCACAATTCAAATATCTTCTTTGCCCTTATACTCTTTATTGTCCGTACTATCTGCTCGGGACTGTACTTCGGCACTGACTGAACTAGAAAATGCACTTGATCCATTTCTTTCTCTATCTCCACAAACCTTATCTCATATCGCGCCTCTATCCCTAGACACACTTCTCGTACTTTCTTGTCTACCTCTTTATCTATTACTGCCCTCCGGTATTTTGCTGGACAGACTATGTGGTACAAAGCGTGCTTACATTATGCTCTTTTCGGATGATCTCACGCATCCTTCAAGTAAACTCCAATTTCAGCCGCCGCAGAGCGGCGGGGTATTAACCATAATAGGCTTACGCCTAATAATGTACTATTATCCATTTCAAAGAAGATCGAGCAATTGGCTAGAGTTTTTTTATGGAAGAAGACGAATTTTAAGTTCCAATATTAAGTATTACCGCGGTCTTGGGGTGGTCGCAGGTAAAATTAGTGGAAAAAATTGACATTTCCACCAATTTTTTGGCTGATATTGAGACCGGAAAGAGGTGGGTATCATCTTTAACGCTGGTAAAACTGGCAAATTGTTTTGGTATTGAGGTTTATGCGCTATTTAGACCGGAAGAGGCCCCAAATGATGAGATAAAAGAGGCGGTAAAGAGTTTGGTAAAGGATATATCGGTTACGTTTGAACATTCTTTGAGTACAATTTCCAAAAAATACCTTGTCTAAAGCCTGTCTGGTTTATAAGGTTTGCTGAAAGAAGAATATACGTTCCTTTTTCTATCGGTTTTGGTGTTTTGAACTCCGGTATGCATGGTTAAAGAGTCGAGATCCATTCTTAAAGACCCGATTGCCGCTCTCCATGACCCCAATGAGTCTTGATTGGAAGCTAAAAAACATAGAATATAGAGCAAGGCAAGCCCCGCAAAAGCGGGCCACAGGCGCCCTGTTTTGTCGGCCTAGTGGCGGTCACCATATCAGAAACCGCTGGAATATACTGGCATAAGGAGACACGATGGCTTTTACCGATGCACAACTGGAACGGTATTCCCGGCATATCATCTTGAAAGAGGTGGGTGTTCAGGGACAGAAAAAACTCATGGAAGGCCGGGTGCTTATCATCGGCGCAGGGGGCCTTGGAGCACCCGCGGCGATGTACCTGGCTGCTGCAGGGGTCGGCACGATTGGTATTGCCGATGCGGATGTGGTGGATCTCTCCAATCTGCAACGGCAGATCATCCACTCCACCAGGGACATAGGAAAGCCCAAGGTCCAGTCTGCTAAAGAAACCATGCAAGAGATGAACCACGATGTGGAGGTCGTAAGCTACCACGAATGGATCAATGCCACCAACATCACGGATATTATCAATGATAAAAACTACGATTTTATCATTGACGGAACCGATAATTTTCCCATCAAATTTCTCATCAACGACGCCTGTGTAATGCGGGGAACACCTTTTGTCCATGCAGGGATCATCCGGTTCCGAGGGCAGCTTTTGACCTATATTCCGGGAAAAGGCCCTTGCTACCGTTGTGTCTTTCAAAACCCGCCCCCTCCGGATGCGGTTCCTACCTGCCGTCAGGCAGGGGTTCTGGGGGTAATGGGCGGGGTCATCGGTACCTTGCAAGCCACTGAAGCCCTGAAATACCTCCTGAGTCTGGAAGGACTCCTCAATGGCTTCATCCTAACCTACGACGCCCTCACCATGGAGTTTCGAAAGGTAAAACTTGCGGTCAATCCTCATTGCCCGATATGCGGTACTGCACCAAGCATCACCACCCTGATCGATTATGAACAGAGGGTATGCGACTTACGAACGGACCATACTACAGGGGATAGGTGAAAGGCAGGGCTCATGCGTATGGAGGGCTGAAAGGCCCTGCAACCCCACCGGAAGCTTTCCTCAACTTTCGTTCCAATGACCGATTTTGCGGATCTTCTGATTCCGGTACCGGACCAGCACCGAGGGGTTCCGATCTCCCAAGTCTTGCAGCTCTTTCACCAGGATCTGCTTGATAGCCCCTGCGGCAGCATCCGGATCCTGATGCGCCCCTCCCGGAGGTTCCGGTATGATACCGTTGATCACCTTGAAATCCAACAGATCCCCGCTGGTGATCCGCAACATGGCCGCGGCATCTTTTGCCCTGGCTGCGTCCCGCAGCAGTATGGAAGCGCACCCTTCAGGGCTAATCACCGAATAGATGGCGTTTTCCAGCATATAGATTTTATCCCCCACACAGAGCCCTAAGGCCCCGCCTGAGCCCCCTTCCCCAATAATGATACAAACGATGGGGGTTTTCAACTGGCTGAAATCCCGGAGGTTCCGGGCAATGGCTTCGCCGATGCCCCGTTCTTCCGCGCCGAGCCCCGGGTATGCCCCGGAGGTATCCACCAGGGTAACAATGGGCCGCCTGAATTTCTCCGCCTGATTGGCCAGACGCAAGGCCTTGCGGTAGCCTTCCGGGTTAGCCATGCCATAATTGCGGTAGCGGTTTTCTTTCAAGGTACGGCCTTTCTGGTTGGCCAGGATCGTAACGGGCCGCCCCTCAAGGAACCCCAGACCCCCGATTAGGGCCGGATCATCCCCAAAACAGCGATCCCCGTGCAGTTCCGTGAAATCGGTGAAAATCCGCTCGATGTAATCCAGGGCGTAGGGCCGCTGGGGGTGTCGGGCCAGTTCCACCCGCTTCCAGGCCGCTTCAGTTTTGGAGCCGGCCTGTATTTTCCCTTCCAGCTCTTGCAAGGCTTCGGCGGCGTCAATCCCCGACTCCTTAACGAGCTTGCGTAATTCTTCGACCTTTTCTTGCAGGGTCGTTATAGGCGGGGTATACATCCTTAAACCTCCTCCCCTTTTTGTCCCGGAAGGCAGTTATGCAGATCCAGCAAATGGGCGATGGTCCGCTTCTGCTCCGACCGGGGCACAATGAGATCCACAAAGCCCCGCTCTTGCTGAAATTCCGCCCGCTGAAACCCTTCAGGCAAACTCGCCCCGATAGTGCCTTCGATCACCCGGGGACCTGCAAAGCCGATAAGGGCCCCGGGTTCCGCCAGGGTAATGTCCGCCAGCATAGCGAACGAGGCAGTAACCCCCCCGGTAGTGGGATCGCAGAGTACGATGAAGAAGGGCAGCCCCGCTTTATCCAGTTCCGCCACGGCGCTTGAGGTCTTAGCCATCTGGAGGAGGGAAAAAATCCCTTCCTGCATCCGGGCCCCCCCGGAGTTAGTGAAGATCACCACGGGCAGCCGCTCCTCCACGGCCCTGTACAAGGCCCGGCTGACCTTTTCTCCCACCACCGAACCCATAGACCCCCCCATAAAAGCAAAAGACATAAGCCCTAGGATGAGGGACCGCCCTTCAATTAGGCAGGTTCCGGTGATGACCGCGTCTTTCATCCGGGACTTGGCCTCTGCTTCGGAGAGCTTTTCCTCATACCCCGCAAGCTCGATGGGGTTCAAGGACCGTAAATTCCCGGAAAACTCCGTAAAGGTCCCGCCATCCGTGAGGTAGGCGATCCGTTCCAAGGGTTCCATGCGGTAATGATGGCCACAACCCGGGCAGGTTTTCAGGGCCGCGTCAATGGCTTCCCGGCTATACGCAGCTTTGCAGCGAGGACACAGTTCATCCTTCATGCTTCGTCTCCTTAGGGCGTGCGGCTTCCCATTCGACGTAATAGGCGGTGCCGAATTGGCCGGAACGGAACCGGCTATCTCGAAGAATCCCCATCTGTTCGTCCTGGTTAGTGGCGATCCCCTGGATACGCAGTTCCCCCAAGGCGCGATCCATCCGGGCTAAGACCTGTTCCCGGTTCGGGGCATGGACAATGAGTTTGCCCACCAGGGCGTCGTAGTAGGGAGGCACCATACAACCCGGATACAAGCAGGTGTCGAAACGCACCCCCGGCCCGCCCGGTAGGTGCAGCGCTGTAACCCGGCCAGGACTCAGGGCATTAATGCGGCACTCCATGGCCCAACCCTGAAGGGATACCGCCCGGGGATCCAGTTCCAGCCGGCCTTCAGTGCAGGCGAGAATCTGTTCCCGCACCATATCCGTGCCCGTAACCCATTCGCTCACCGGGTGTTCCACCTGTAGCCGGGCGTTTACCTCCATAAAATAAAATTCCTCTCCCTGTACCAAGAATTCAATGGTTCCCGCGCCCCGGTAGTCCAGTTCCTGAAAAAGCCGTACCGCGCCCTGGGCCATTTTCTTGCGCATGACCGAGCTCACCCCAGGGGAGGGGCTTTCCTCGATAAGTTTCTGGTGG